>JANXVE010000030.1 GCA_025351825.1 Chamaesiphon sp. 341R_metabat_111
CCACTTTTGTAAGCAGGTTCTGTACAATATCCATAGAGCAATTCATCTCGTACTTGGTTTCTACTTGTACTTTAAGCGATGAATTGCTTTTTTTGTTGCCCTCGACCATTTTTCTTCTCAAAAGGTGTCCGGAGTATTGAATACTCTCGATCCGAATGATCGACTCAACCCCGTAACTATAAAAAACTGGGCACAACAGTCGTTTGCACCGACACTAGCCACAACAACCAGATTGCGCCCGAACCGACAAATTTCTGTGAGCTTATTACGGGATTTTAGTCGAGCATCCAAACAAAAATGGCGTGTCATTCCCGTAGAAATTGGTAAAGAGATTCATTGGCTAGATCCCGCAGGCTTTCCCCTTGCATCCTGTCAGAAGCCAGAAAGCTGGCAGGCTGAATACCTGAGTGAATATGACTTTGAGTTAAACTCCAACGATCGAGTTATTAGATCGAGTGTTTACCTGTAAATCTAATATCTTGGATTCGATCGTTATTAATTCGACACCTATCTATCGATGAAAACTTTGCTGGTTCCATACTCTCGATCTATCCCTCAAAACGGTTAGATGTATCCCACGCCGTCTTCATTGCGCTGGCTAGGTTTGCAGGGTATGGCTCAGTGTTTTCATTTTTTCCATAGCCTGCGTCAAACAATCTGGTCACAATCTCCTGATTACTGCATCGATCGGATATTCCCGTTTGAATAATTTCCTTGAACTTCTCATTCTTCAAAGGCTCTAGCCATCGTTTAATGTCTTTACTCATAGGCTTTCCACCCAGAGTTATCGATATGCCAGTATCCTCGATCTCCCGCTCTTGGCTATTTGTTGAGATCTGAATCGGTGGTTTGTTGACTCGATCCTTAATAGTTTTAACTTTTTCTAGCTCTCCGCGCAGTTCAGCCCACAGACTGCGGACAGCCTCCATTACTCTCCGTTCTGATGATTGAATTAGTTGCTCTACTTCATCTGTTGATGTGCCTGTGGACGATGATAGCTGTTGCTCTAGTGTCTCTAGACGATGTACGACATTCACAGCAATCGGATCGGTTACTCGATTCTCTGCAAGAGAGTCTACGTCAACGATAGGTGTGTTACTAGTACTCGACTCTGCAATTAAATCTAATACTTCCGCTCTAGTTAATCCAGTGGTGGGTCTGTCACTTACCGATCCAGGTATATCACTAAGTAACTGACTTTTGAGATAGGCAACTATTCCACTTCCTAACGATGTGACGATATTTCCTTGCTTGTCTTTACGGGTGATATTGCACTCAGTACAATACTCAACCATTTTTGCCTCTACTTCTGATGGTAAGTAAACCATCACTCCTCTATTATCTGTAGCCATTTTAATTAATCTAATCTTTTCAATACTGAAACATTAATCATATACTAGTACAAGACTAATTACAATAACTGAGGTCGATCGAAGCATTTCGCCCGATCGATATAACCTGCCCGTCATTGGTGAGATCGGTGGCAATAAAACAGCCATTTATTTGACTGAGGCTAGCTGTAGATTCGCCGCAGCCGTGCGGGGATTGCCTGTGAGGGGGAAAATGAAGATCCCCTTGATTTTGGGGTTCTTGAGGAGTGCTGGTAGGCGGTGTAACTGTTTATCGGTGATGGCAATCCCCGCGCTGTTTTCGGCGTAGGCTAGCTCTTGTCTGAAAGTCGGTTCGCTGTAGAGTTGTACAAATGCTCGATCGATTTTCCAACGCTTCCAGTCGGCGGATAATGTCCGTTTCGACCAATCGGGATTGAGGTGGCAAAGGTCGAAGCTAACTCTGGGATTAGCTCGTTTTGTAGTTTGATAGAGATCGATCGAGAATTTGGTCAGTTTGGCTGTGCGGTTCGCGCTTGGAAGCTTTGTAGAGTAGGCGAGAAAGTCGTCCCACTGGACGGCATCGATCGAGGGGTATCTTTGGACGAATTCGGCCATGATGCCCTCGAACAGCGCAATTACTTCGGGATGCTCGACATCAAGAACGTATTGCTCCATCCGAGGAAAGGTTTTGTCTACGCCTGGAACTAACCATTTGCGCGTGACAGCGAGATTGTAGATGGGGCTGCTGTTGTCGATCTTGATACCGCGCTCGAAGTAGGCGTGGACTTGCATTCCCTGTTTCTTGGCTTCATCGATCGTCCAATCTAGCCACTGGGCTTGAATGTAATTGGGACAACTAGACTGACCGAGCAGTTTTTTGGTAACTTCGCTTTGATACATCGAACAGCCATTGCCCCATACGCCCACAATGAGGGTGTTAATTCTGTGGGTTCGATAGTAGCGAACCTGCTCGCGGATGTGTTGCTCGTTGGTGTTGGCTCCGGTGTGATAGCGACCGAGGTAGATTGCGGTGATTTCTTTTCTGAGTCGGGGTAGTTTAGCTGTTTTTGAGGTGTGGTGAAGATTAGTTGGTGTAGCGATGACTGGAGCGTCATCGATCGGGTTGACTTTGTTACAACCTGTGATCGCAGTCAAAGCAAGTATGGTAGCAGTAATTCCGATCGATCTACAGCGTTTAGATTTAGCTGCAATCCGATCGGGACGATTCCCTAAAGGGGACGCTACGCAAACGGTTTTATTCAATTTTAGGTTTAGCTCGGTCACAAATCTGCTCTCTACTTAGGCGTGTTCGGACAGCCGATCGAATCGGCTTGATAGTCATCTATCGCTGTGACCGATCGATAGTTGGCAGTTTTTGGGTGGGTTGACTGAAGATCGAGCAAAATAGCGCATTTTCAAATTAGTTGCTAATTCTTGCCAAAACTTTTAGGTGGCTGCCGATAGATGGTTAGTACAGCAAAAAATCGCTAATTATGTTGGAGAAATTTAGTAAAAGCATCATGCTCATATTGCTAGCAGCAGCATTCCTCTGTGGGAGTGGGCTACCAGCCGAAGCAAAATCTCCGCGTGGTTGGGAAACCGCCAGACAAGCATTTCTAAAGGCAGCACTATTAGACCCCAATCAGCCCAAATTTATTCGGGGTGCATTACAAAACCAATTGAATCGCTGGCGGCAAGGTGGTAAAACTAGCTTCCCTCGGTTCAAAAATCCCAAGGGTTATGACATCGGGCACCATCCGATGAAACGGGGAAGTGTCAATCCCAAACATCTGCGGTTTGAGATTACTAATGACAACCGCAGTCGTCCGCAGCGGGCGATGGCGCAGGGGCGAAAGAAAGGTGTGTTGGCGAAATACTTCTAATTATTAATGGAGGCAAGATTGTGAATCGCAGACAATTGTTTGGTTTGGCTGGTGGCGCGGTGGTTTCGGCGGCGATCGTGGGTGCGACGGCACCTCCAGCTCAGGCTTTTGCGCCGCTAATATTTCGGTTGTTAATGGGGACGGCGGTACGGGAGGCTTGGAAGGAAACGAAGGCGGAGTATAAGGCGAAGAAGGCGGCTAATGCAAAGGGTAAGCGTAAGCCAAGTCGGAAGCGGCAGCTACAGAACAAATAAGAGTTAGGTTTTTAGAAAGGAGATCGCTAAATATGGCGATCTCCTTTTGCAGTTGGATCGATCGTAGGAAAACTAAATATATGGTTTACGACCAATCATCGATCTGTAAATTTGGGACTTTCTCGAAGTCGCGGCGATTGCGAGTGACCAAAATTCCCTTAACAGATAGGACAATCGCGGCAATTCGCAGATCGTGACTGCCAACGCGGATTTTTTGCTGGAGTAGCTCGCGGTATCGATCTTTGGCTAATTCTGAGAATGGCAAAATTGGTAGTGTTTGCAAGTCTTCGATCGAAGATTGCAAATCTCTGTAGGCAATGGCAAGACGATCGATCCGTTCGATTCCAGATAGACTGTTAATCGCTGCCAATCTGCCTTTCATTTTTTCTTCGGCTGTAATGATTGAGATTGCTACTGAGTCAGCATTTACTTTGCTTAATCGCTCCTGAATTTTGAGATTTCCTCGCTCCAATAAGGATAAGCTATCTGTATCTAGCACCCACAGCGTCATTTAGTCGCATCTCCTTCTATCCAAATGCCTTCGCTCTCATTTGCTGCTTGACGCGCTTGGGCAATAGCTGTTTGGTATTCGTCCCAGTTAGGGTCATCTTGGTATTTCCCAGCAATCGCCAGCCAGGGATTTTTTGTTTGTACTAATGGTAAGTCTAGGTAGGCAATCTCGCCATCAGCTAGCTGTGCTTTGACTTGTTGGTCTAGTTTCGATAGGGCATCTTCCCGACTATCGCCTTCAACTGAAAAGCCTGCCCAGGTTAATAATTTGGCAATCCAGACACGATCTGCGCGTTGCGTAACCAAGACGGGTGTGGGTGATGAGGTTCGATCGGTGGAAATGGAAGATGGGGCGACTGTCATGGCAGGTCATCAATGACTGGATAATACGATCCTAGCTTAATAATTACGTGCGATCGGCTTTTTATGGAATTTCGTCAGTTTTTACTAGAGGAGCTGAATCGCAGTCCGTTCGCTGATTTGTAAAAGCGAAAAGGAATTAAAGCTATAACAGAGAAGGGATAGAGCAAAACAGCTCGTCAAAAAGAGCGGGAGCGGGTGATGAAGGAAGAAATAGAGCAAATTAGTTCAGAACGGATTG
>JANXVE010000159.1 GCA_025351825.1 Chamaesiphon sp. 341R_metabat_111
TTAGGACGACCAAAGTGGCTGCTGAGGATGACTTTAGCACCTTTGCCAGTCAGGTCTTTGATGGTGGGAAGCGCGGCGCGAATGCGGGTATCGTCGGTGATATTTCCGGCATCATCTACAGGCACGTTAAAATCAGCACGGACGAGGACGCGCTTTCCGGTGAGGTCAGCAGCGGACAAACTGGCGATGGACTTCTTAGACACTGGTTATCTCCTTAAAACGGTGGTTAATTTTTGTTTTGATATAAAAGCTGAGAAAAATTAGTAATACTGATGTCTGCTGTATTAAAGACAACATTTTGCTCTGCCGTCCTTAATTCTACCGGAAAACCCGTGTAGATTTGTTACCAATTTTAATGAAGTTGGGGTGTGAGATTGAAGATGAGATAATGGGAGGATAAACACTACAGCTATCTCATCTTGCGTTTATGTTTAACAAAATTCTATTTCCGCTCGATCGTAGTCGTGAAGCCCAAGAAGCGATTGCAGTCGCGATCGATCTAGTCCAGAAGTATCAAAGTAAACTGATCTTATTATCTGTTGTTGAGGCTCCAGATCCGGCGGCTGAAGTCAATGACGATCCGGTGATGCAGTCGCCAGAGGCGATCGATCGATTACTTCATTCCGCTCAAGCGATGTTTGCCAAGCGCGGGATTCAAGCGGATATTTTGCAGCGTGAGGGTAAACCTGCGTTTACGATCTGCGATGTTGCCGACGAACTCAATGTCAATCTGATTGTGATGGGTAGTAGCGGCATTGGATTGGATGTAGAGCATACTGCCGATAGTGTCACTAGTCGGGTTATTAATCTCGCGCCATGTCCGGTATTAATCGTGCCTTAGGAAAGCTTTAGGGGTTAGACGTTAGGTGATTGAAATATATTAAGAATATTAAAGTAAAATCGATATTTGTCACTCGATCGTAACGGAGCATAACTATCTCTAAAGAACTGTGAAGCAATCTGTAAATACTTATTTTTATTAGCCTAATAATGTAGAAATCACACTAAATGAGCATTTGAGTATGCTGGGCAGATATGCAGATATTTCATCGCGAACCGAAAATCGAACTCAGTACCCGCGATAAGATTCTCAAGGCGGCTCAAAAGCTATTTGCGCGCAATGGCTATGATGGCACTACGACAAAAGAGTTGGCAGAAAAAGCCGGAATTGCTGAAGGTACTCTATTTCGGCACTTCACTAATAAAAAAGCAATCTTGGTGGAAGTAGCCACCCAAGGTTGGATTGAATTACTCACCGATTTGCTGACAGAACTGAGTGAGATGGCTAGCTATGAAGCGATTTCTCACATGATGTACAAGCGGATGCTGAGGTTGGGTGACAACTACGATATGATGCGCGTATGCTTTATGGAAGTTCAGTCTCATCCCGATTTACGCGATCGAATTCAAGCTGAAGTTGTCGATAAAATGACTAGTGTGGCGGAAGCTTTTTTCCAAACAGCAATGGAGCGAGGTGTCTATCGCAAGATGAATACCCGCGTGATTGCCCAGGTATTTTTGGGGATGTTTGTGGTGGCTGGATTTAGTCACGAAACGATCGCTCAACCAGGTGCAAGTCCTCAAGATATGAAAGATATGGCTGAAGGATTGGCTGATATCTTTTTGAATGGTGTATTGGCGAAGAAGTAGTGAATAGTTAATTATCAACTATCAACTATCAACTATTAACTACCAACTAACACTCTTGCTTGTTTAATCCAGTTTTGAACTTGGGCGAGATCTGGGCATAGATCTCGTCGTTGTAATGTTGCAACGTGGAGTTTTAGCAATTGTTGATGAATTTTATGGGCGGGCATTTGTGCCAATTGTTTGACTGAAATTATTCCGGTATGGAGCAATAAACCGTTGTATTGGCAGCCAACTCCAGTCAATCTCGCTAGATCGGCTAAGGCTACTAGCTTATTCACATATTGAATCTTAAAGGATAACTTAACTGCCAACTGTTGCTTGGTGGCAGCATCTGGAGCAACTGCTAATAGTTGCCCTGTGGTAGCTATACCTATCTCTTGCAGTAATGTCTGCTCGACATCATTTAGTCCAGGCAAATCGCCAATCGACCAATCACAAATCATAAGTATTCTGGTAGTTTAGTAATTTAATCGATCGAGGTTATTTACAGGTATTTTTGAAGCAATAAGCCTAGCTTCTGTTTAGTCGCTTCAGGTACTTTATCCATTGGAGTAATGATGGCATACTTGAGAGCTGAATGTGCCTCAGAGACAAATAAATCCGCACCCAATCGCTTGACTGTTTCTTGAATCACCCGCTGGGCATTGGCCGCATTTTTATGCAGATTGCCAATAATCATGTCTACAGTGACACTATCATGGTCGGGGTGCCAGCAATCATAGTCGGTTGCCAATGCTAACGTCGCGTAGGCAATCTCTGCTTCTCTTGCCAATTTTGCTTCGGGCAAATTAGTCATGCCAATAATCGTTCCACCGAGCATTCGATACATATTCGATTCTGCTTTGGTGGAAAATGCTGGCCCTTCCATGCAGATATAGGTGCCGCTACGATGTAGAGTGATATCGGAGAATTTGAGCGATTCGATCGAATCAGCTAAAACACCTGCTAATTGATGACAAATCGGATCGCCGAAAGTAATATGTCCGACAATTCCTGCACCAAAGAAGGTGTTGATGCGGCTGTTAGTTCGATCGATAAATTGATCTGGTAAGACTAAATCTAATGGTTTAATTTCTGCTTGTAAAGAGCCTACTGCCGATGCCGAAATTAGATATTCGACACCGATTTGTTTCATCGCATAGATGTTTGCGCGGTATGGCACTTCTGACGGTGTAAGGTGGTGATTCCGCCCATGTCGGGCTAGAAACGCTACTTCTACACCTGCTAATTCACCGACGATTAAGTTGTCAGAAGGTTTGCCAAATGGTGTCTCGACACTTACTTCACGCACATTTGTCAATGCAGACATTTGATAAAGTCCACTGCCGCCAATAATACCGATTTTTACATCACTCATTAAATTAATTGATAGTTGATAGTTGATAGCTGTAGATTGGGTTGAAGAATGAAACCCAACACACCCAACTAAAGCCTAAAGCCTAAAGCCTACCTAAGGTTTAATCCCACCAACCTTGGTTTCAATATCGATTAATGTGTCCAAAACAATGCGTTTTGCATAGAGCTTCCAGCCCCATTTCTGGATAAAAATTGCGGCGGCAGTGCCACCGACTGCGGCAATATAATCTAGTGGTTGATTGAGCGAGATTCCAAACAATAAGCCTAATCCGGCAATTCCCCAGAACGGTAGCGCGACAGTTTGGCGTTGGGTTTCGACTAATTTAACAATTCCGCCTGTGGGTAATTCTGCCTCTAGAGCTGTCTTGACTTCTTTTTGCTGCTCTCTAGTCACAGACAAGCCAATTTTTCGGCGCAGCTTCTCGATTTTTCGAGCATCACTACTGTATTCAGTTAGTTCGTCTTCGCCCATCAATACCAGCCGTTCGTACTGTCCCACAGATTTATTAGCCCACACGTATATTCACCGCTAATTATAGCCGATTTCCTTGGCTCTCCTTTGCAGATAGGACAGGCGTAAAATCAGGTGCAAATATTTGGATGTTCGCCGATGAGTTGTGGGCAGTATTTTGTGGAGGTGCGAGTGCTAGTGATGGGGATGGGGGTAATTGGGTTTGGATCCAGTTATCGAACAATTCATCTAGCAGCACCTGGGTCAGATGTTCGTCCAATTGTGGTGATATGATTCGATCGAGCCGGATAAAGCCATAGTAGTGTCCAAGCTGAAACAGGGGCGATAGTCCGCCAGGGGTCAATTGGGACAGGACTTGAATGATTTCTGGAGCGACATTTTTGGTCAAAATTGGGCCGATTAAGCCACCTTGTGGGGCTGTCTCATCTTGGGAATACTCAGTGGCAAGTTCGGCAAAAGATTGTTCTCCGGACTGGATCCGAAAGAATAATTCTTGAGCCAGTAAGCCATCTTCTACCAGCAGGATCGAATAGGTGACTCGATGTAGTTGGGGCTGAACCAATTGAAAATACTCACCGACACGTTTACCCCAGCCAGCTTGCTTGAATTTTTGGAGCTTGAGGGTGCGGGTGGTAATTGCTTCAATTTGCGTCGCATTCATGCCCTGAAAGGTAATGATACCTGCTACCTGTGCGGATAGCTGCTCGAACTCAGGCTGTGTAGCTGTCAGATCTAGCTGTAGTTCGGCGGCGATGCGATCGATTAGTTCTTCGGTAGCGATTTCCTGTAACAATTGGGGTAACAAGGGCGAATTCTGCAATTGCGCTAATACCTGTGAGCAAGCAATTTGCACGTCCCCAATCTGAAGTACTTTGTTCATGGCCAAATAAGCGGATAGCTAAAACCATCCCAACGAGCGGTAAGGTGATTATAGTCCGATCTGTGGATTAGGGCCAAAAAATAAAAACCCCTGAGCATGGCTGGTTAATCTGGTAGATACCAACAATACTTCAGGGCTGATTAGCTTGGGGCTGACTCCATTAAGCTGGAGTTGCATCAAACTAACCAAAAGTTGAACACACAAACACTCTGTATTCACATATTAACCTAGTGCAAATCTAGTTAATAGCTAAAAAGGTATGGTAAAAGTCAGGTACAAGGTACGATCTTTGATAAAGCAGCCCAGAGTCAACCGATTCTCCAGAGGAGAGGCTGTACCTAACGGTAGGCTTACGCCAACACCAACGAAATGGATGTAAATCAAGCTATAGCAGTCATTGAGAGCATTTTGGCTCCTAAGTCATTGAACCACGTTCAAAGCGAGATCGTGCGAGGAGCGATCGCTGGAAGTAGCTACCAGCAAATTGTTGATACTACCAAAGTCGATACTCTAGCATCACAACAAGCACGAGAGGCTGAAATTGGAACCATTGACTTCGGCAAATATAAAATTAGCTATGTCAAAACTACTGCCGCTCAGTTGTGGCAGTTGCTCAGTCAACGATTGGAGCGAAAAGTTACTAAAGACAATTTAGCGGCGGTGTTGCTGTGGTGTGTCAATCAGTCAGCAGCAAGAGCGACGATGGGCAATCAGATCGAGATCGGCGATTTGCTAGAGCGAGACATCCAGCAGTCAGAAGTCAATTTTAGTTTAAATCGTGATTTTTACGGGCGGACTGAAGAGATCGCCACTCTGACGAATTGGTGTGTTGTCGAGCGGTGTCGGCTGCTGCTGTTAATTGGGATGGGTGGGATAGGTAAAACCACTTTGGCAGGAGAAATCGCAACCCAACTGAGTGGTAAATTCGATCGGATCGTCTGGAGATCCCTGGTTAATACACCTCAAATTAGAGTTCTTTGTAGCGATTTGCTGCAAGATCTATCCCCGCAAGCCTTATTAGAGTTGCCAGATACATTAGGTGGACAAATCGAGCTATTGATCGCCAGTCTCAGGCAAGATCGCTGTCTATTAATCTTCGATAATGTCGAGTCGATTTTGGCTGGACAAGTTCAATGCGGTCAGTATCTAGCCGACTATGATGGTTACGATCGATTATTTAGAGCAATTGGCGAACTACCACACCAAAGTTGTGCGATCCTCACCAGTAGAGAAAAACCCCATACCATCGCTCGATTAGAAATCGTTAATCCCCAATTAGTAAAATCGCTAAACATCAACGGGATGGAACCCACAGCCTCACATGAATTCGTTCGATCCCACGGTTGTCCCCAACTACCAGATTGGATGTGGCAAGAGGTACACGCCCATTATGATGGCAATCCACTCGCCCTCAAAATTGCCACAATTGCCGCTGTCGAAATGACTGGGGGCGGCGAGAAAATGCTCGAACTATATCCGCTGATGAAGTCCGGAAAAATCAAATTTCAGAGTATTGATGATAGCCTCAGTCGGCAATTCGATCGATTATCAGAGATCGAACAACAGCTAGTATATTGGCTGGCGATCGAACGCGAACCAATCACAGGCAAAGAATTACGCGCCAATTTAGCAATTCATTCTCATGCTCCTGGCGAAATTATTAATGCACTCCAATCCTTAGCCCGCCGTTGTGTCGCTGTCTGTGCTAATTCATCCAGAGATCGGCTCCGCCAGCGCAAATGGTCGATCCAACCCGTGATGACAGCTTATGTAACCAGAAGACTGATCGATCGATTTGTCACCGAACTTGGACTAGATTCATCAACAAACGTCCAGATTACCGATCTCCAAGATCGCTTTTTCTACCTCAATCATTACGCCATCATTCAACCAAAAACCACAGATCGTCTCCGCCAAATCCAACGGCAATTGATTCTCCAGCCCACCATCGAGCGGTTGCTAAATATCTGGAGCGATCCTGTCGATTTGAATCGGTATCTCCAACAGCTTTCCACCCAAGGGCAAAGTTCAGATCCCCTCCCTGCTGGCTATCTGGTAACGAATATACTTAATCTACTGATGGAGTTGAATCTCAAATAAGGCAATTAGGAGCATAACGCCTAAAGGGTTAACTATGTTAAAATGAAATTGTTGTTAAGCCATGCACAGTCTTTGATTAACGTATCTGATATCGATACCCTAGCCCAAGAGCTAGCCACAATTCAACAGACTGGCTCCAAAAAAATTGCCCTGTTGGGTTCCCGTCATGTTCCAATTACGCATCAACATCTGATTGAGATGATGAGCTATGCACTGGTACTATCTGGCAATCGCCTGATTACCTCTGGTGCGATTGGTACCAATGCTGCGGCGATTCGTGGTGCTATCAGAGCCAATCGCGATATGCTCACAGTGATTTTGCCGCAGAGCCTTGCCCGTCAGCCCCGTGAGTCGCAAGAGCAGTTGCAAAATGTGATGCATCTAGTCGAAAATCCAGCTAGTGATGCACTTTCACTCGGTGAAGCCAGCGCGCTGTGCAATCAAGAGATTATTTCTCGCTGTCAACAATTGATCTGCTTTGCCTTTCACGATAGTAGAACATTGCTCCAAACCTGCCATGAAGCAGAAGAACAACGCAAAGTTGTGACGCTGTTTTACTTCGACTAATTCACCTAGATCCAGATTTGGTTTGAGCCTGAATTTCTGGACTCACAATCCCTGTTTTATGAATTTCGCCAATCTTTCTACTCCAACAATTTTACTCGGATCGATCGCGGTTGCCGCAGGTCTGGTTTATTTCCCCTACTTATTAGTTGCCGTCACTCGGTTCCAAGTCGGGTTTGATATCTCCGCTCCCCGTGCGGCATTCGACAAATTGCCCGACTACGGCAAGAGAGCAACCTGGGCACACCAAAACTCCTGGGAAGCCTTCATCCTCTATACCGCCGCTGCACTGATGGCGTACATTACCAAACAAGATTCTCCGGCTATTGTCAATAGTGCGATCGGATTTACAGGTGCCAGACTATTGTATTCAGTCTTTTATATCATTAATTTCCCGATCGGTCGCTCTCTAATGTTTGGCATCGGCTCCGTCGCAATCTTTACCCTCATGTCCGCCAGCATCACCAGCACAATGATTAAATAAGTGGATAGTGGATAGTGAATAATGGATCGTTTTTAGCAGAGCGTCGATCGAGGAGAATAGCTAATTTAATAAAATGAGCAACTTAGGCATCCACTATAAGCATTTAACTATCCACGATCCACTGTTCACTATTCACTAATTAACATGGCATCCACCTTTTCCTTTGATATTGTCAGCGATTTCGATCGACAAGAACTAGTCAACGCGCTAGATCAAACCAATCGTGAGATTATCAGTCGATACGATCTCAAAGATACCCAAACCACCGTCGAACTAGCTGAAGACAAGATTACGATTAATACATCTAGTGAAATGACGCTCACTGCCGTCCATGACATGCTTCAGAGCAAGGCAATCAAGCGCAATTTGTCGCTGAAGATCTTTGATTACGGCACGATCGAATCAGCCAGCGGCAATCGCGTTCGCCAAGAGGTCACTCTCACTAAAGGAATCAGCCAAGAAATTGCCAAGCAAATTTCCAAGCTAATTCGCGATGAATTTAAGAAAGTTCAGCCCTCAATTCAAGGCGATGTGGTGCGGGTAACGGCGAAGGATAAAGACGAGTTGCAAGGCGTAATGCAACGATTGAAGCAGGAAGATTTGCCTGTGGCTTTGCAGTTTACTAATTATCGGTAATTTTACACTTCATGCTGATGTTGTTGGTGTTCTCCCATACACTGATGAGAATCAGGATTTTTAGGATTTTAGGATTTTCAGGATTGGGGTGTTTGTGAGTATTAGATATGATGACAATTTTTGCATCTTTCAAGTAACCGAATCCTGTCCATCCTTAAATCCTTAAATCCTGATTCTCTTGGTGGGTAGTTGCGGCATCAAATCAGTTCGATGCTTTCCTCAATAAACGTTGCGCTTTCCCATTTGCCGCTGCTGTCGTATCGGCGCATCAATCGCTGACGCTGACCTGACTGATGTATCCAACCAATTTCTAGATTGAAGGCACATTCTAGCTCGATCTGAGTGGGTGTGATGGCGTAGCCACCGTCGGGAAGTAGGAGAAGTTGACAAGATTGACTATCGAAGCTACTTGTAAATTGCCACACTCTCGCGCCTGAAACGTTAGGATCGACGGTTAGATCGATTCTCCAGGGGAGAGGCTCCGCCAACGAAAGATCCCCTTCAATTAACTGATAACCAGTATCACTGACTTTAAATGTAGATTGAGTCTTCGCTTCGATCGCGGGTCGATCGTCAGCGTATGATGTGGTGGCAGTACCAGTCCAAGTACCTACCAAATCCGCAATTTCTAGGTGAGGGAGTTCGGGTGCAGTTGTGCCTGCTAGTTGCTCCCTGACAAACGTAACTCGATCGAGTTTTTGCGCGATATCGAATGTTTGAATCATCCGAAACCGACGATCTCCAGCCCTAAGTGAAAATTCAGCGATCGTTTTGACACCGACATATATAACCAATCCTCCAGAACTAAAGGCACCCGTTTCAAAATAAATTGCGCCGATCCCTGGCGGAGTACTGAAATCCCAGACTACTTCCTTGGCATATTTTTCAGTACTATTCGGTAATGGATAAAAGCGGTTCAATACTAGATGAATTGCTTGGTTTTCACAGATACCTGTGAGCTTGATGATGCTCGGAATGTCCTCGATTAGTTCTCCTTGAGGTGTAACCGTTGTGAAAGAACCAACCCATTCACCCAGATTTTCCAGTACGCATTCCCACTGTGATTTCATGATTTAATTAGAATTGGCTAAACTTTAGCTGGTGCGCCAATAACCTCGCTATCAACTACTTGTACTGAGCGTAGCCGAAGTATCAACTAATTTAAAGTCGCGCTGTACATTCGAGGATAAGGCGTTGATTTTCGATCGCGTGGGGTTGGATTTCTAGGGCAGATCGGAAAGCCCTAATCGCAGCAGAATAGTTGCCCAGAGCGGCGTGACACAAGCCCAAGCCGTGAAGGGCACCAAAATGAACGGGATTAAGTTCGATCGCTATTTCACAGTCAGCAATCGCTCGATCGTAATTTTTGGTCATAAACTGCAAAACTGCGCGGCGATTCCAGGCTTCGGCAAAATCTGGCAAAGCATCAACCAAATCGTCTAAGATCGAATTGGCTGCGGTGACATTACCTTCCGACAGAAATCTTTCACTCTCCTCAATTTGTTCGAGGGCAATTCTGCCCTTTTGCCAAAACCAAATCCGCCACAGTTGACTGGTAGCACGTTCTCGAATATTTAGATCGCTGCTTTTTAAGTCCAAGAGTAATTTATCAATTAAATTCTGATTCATAATTTATATGGCTACTTACCCAGGTATTTCCAGCGAAGCTTTCAGACATCCACTCGATTTTCAAGCCGAGCAAGCTCTGCGGAGTCTTCCAGGCTTCAATCTCGTCGCGAGTAAATTTGTGGAGTTTATCTACGAGCGTCCCCAACTAGTATACCTAATGGGCAATAGTATTCAAGTAGGCCCCAGGCAGTATGCGACTATTTATGGGATGTTCAGAGAATGTGTGCGGGATCTCGATATTTATCCCGAACCGTCTTTGTTTGTCAGTCAAAATCCTCAGGTTAATAGTTATGCGATGGGACAAGAGCATCCATATATTGTGATTAATACTGGTTTGTTAGATCTACTCACTGATGATGAAATCAAAACTGTTTTAGCTCATGAATTGGGGCATATTAAATGTGGACATACGATCCTGATTCAAATGGCGATGTGGATGGTAAATGCTGCGTCTGTTGTGGGTGAAATGACTTTTGGGCTGGGTAATATTGTCAGTAATGGCTTAATCGCTGCCTTTTATGAATGGCGGCGCAAGGCTGAATTATCATCAGATCGAGCGGCACTGTTGGTGATGGAAAATCCTCGCACGGTAATGACAACCATGATGAAAATATCGGGTGGAAGCAACAGATTCATTGATGAATGTAGCCTCGAAGAATTTATTAAACAGTCGGAAAATTATCGCAATCTTGATGAAGATGGTTTGAATCAGGTGTACAAAGCCTTGATGTATGCGGGTGTAAATGGGATGCTCAGTCACCCGTTTCCCGTCGAACGCATTCACTATCTTCAGGAGTGGACAAATTCCAGCGAGTATCGAGATATCAAGAGAGGTGAGTACGCACGAGTCACTGTGGAAACAACCAATACCGCGCCTACAGCCAGCGAGTCGGAACGTCTGCGCCGCGAAATCGACGAACTCCAACAAGAGATCGATCGACGTAAATCCCAGAATCGGTAGGGATTTAATTGAGAATTGAGAGTTGAGAGTTGATAATTGGGTTGTCAGAATGGATCTTTAGACACCTACGTCTCCTTAGATTTTAAAGGGCGGGAACGAAACACCATCTCTACAGGTTTAGATTTAACAAAAGTAGCGAATCTAAATCCTCAATTATCAACTCTCAATTCTCAATTAATTTAACTATCCTAACTTGGCGCGAACGACTAGGGCGGTGATGTTGTCATGCCCATTGTATTCGTTGGCAAAATCAATTAGTCGATCGACACCATCTTGGAGATTAGAATCAGGAGCGAGCATTGGCGCAACATTAGTTAGCCAGTAGTTTTCGAGCAATTGATTGTCAGTTAAGCCATCCGAAGCCAACAGAATTAGGGTATCTTCTTGAAGTTCAAAGAATCTAATCTCTGGGGCGATATAATTGCGATCGCGTGGCCCGATTGCTTGAGTTAATTGATAAGAATCAGGACGACCATAGGCAATATCAGGATCGACTCCTCGGAGGATTTGTTGCTGTCCGACTTCGTGATCGAGGGTAAGCTGAATCAAGCCCTGCGTAGGTGTAATCCCATAACAACGCGAATCTCCAACATGGGCGATCGCAATATCTCGATCTTGAATCAATACTAATACTAGGGTAGTGCCCATTCTGCCACTACCATGAGCTGAATTTTGCTGATTGACTTCAAATACAGCCTCATTAGCCGCCACAATCCCTTCACGGATTGTTTGTTCGTCGGGGAGCGTGTCTTCCCAGCGAGTCGAAAAATATTCTCGCAATAAATCTACCGTCATCGAGCTAGCAATTTCCCCGCCAGCATGTCCCCCCATCCCATCACACAGAATGTATAAACCCTGAGCTGAGACACTTTTGCCTTTGGGACTATGTTGGGATTCTACCCGACTGACGATCCCAAAACAATCTTCGTTGTGTTCGCGTTTGCGCCCAACATGAGTACAAGCCGCATCTTCCAGGTTGAACAACCTTTGCGGTAGAGCTGTAGTTGGTGCCTCTTGGGGACTGCTCAAATCTGCTGAAGCTGCTGATGGCAGAGGTGAACTCAGTTGCTTTGGTTCTAGCTCGTAGGCAATTTGCTGGAGTTGCAACTTGACAACTTCGACATCGACCAGTTCGCCGCTGTGAATTGATTCCAGCAGAATGACCAAAGAGGGCGATGGCGGGTGGTTGGATCGATCGAATAGGTTTTTCCACATCTGAGCGAGATCGGCAAGCTGGAGCGGCTTATCGACCGATTCTGGATAGAGCCGCTGAAAACAGACTCGCGCATCTTCGTCGAGAATCAAATTACCAATTTCTAGTAGACTGCGCCGCATCTGCCACGGTTCTAGGGCGATCCACAGTCTAAGGGTGTAGTCTAACCAGTAAATAACTTGTGAGGAGGGAATCTCGGGATCGTTCCAGCGATCGAGCAGTAAAGTCCACTCGTTGCGATCTTCAACGATCGTGACGGTCTTGCCATCATTGTCCCACGTATCATGAATAGTCGGAGCCGTCCCTGGAAGACTTACTTGAAGAGCGATGTACGCCTGAGCTACTTTGGGAATGCCATGACTAGCCCAAAAGTGACGCTGTGGATATACTTCTGGTGCAGAGTGCCCAGCGGGAGCAGCTCCGTCAAATTTAGTAGTATCGTCTGATGTTGCGAGTTGTTGCTCCATTAAAGTCTCCAGGGGGGAATTAGCTAAAGGTTGACAATCGATTACCCTTACTTGACTGGAATCATTTTGCGCCAGCAGTTGAATAACGATCGGCTCGACTAGTTTATAACGGTGGTGAGGATCGAGATATGTGGTGGTGAGGACTGGAATAGTCTCGTTGGGAGTAGATCGATTGTCATCATTGGGCTGCAAATCGACGATCGATCGATCTGCTTGAGAATCGATCGCATCCAAGTTTACTACTGTTGAGATCGCTGATTCTTCACCTATATCATTAGCTGTTGCAACTGGAGTTCGTTCGATAATCGCCCACCAGTAGGTATCGCTGTCAGCAACGCCTGATGCGGGGAGGATCGATTGACATGGTTCGCAAATTTGAGGATCGGGTTCGACGATCTCCTCGTCACAACTAGGACAGGAATCGAGATCGAGCGATCTACCACAATCCTGGCAAAAGTTGTGATGTTGTGGGTTTGCTAATTGACAGTAGGAACAGATAAGCATAGGAGAGATGTAATGAGCAACCTCACAAAGGGTAGAGATAAGAGAAGATTGACTATGCCCTCTAACTTGGGGTTGTTGGTTTAGCCTCCCTACAGGAGAATCACTTCAAGACTAATAATTTATCGAGATTGAATCTAGTTTGCCATGTGCTAGTCGCCGATCGACCCAATCTATAAAATATACATCCTAATCTATACTTCCCATTCGATCGATCCAAATTAACAATTTAGGTTTGAGGTTTTAGGCTTTGGGCGTTGGGTTGTAACAAGTACTTTGGCTAAGTCCATCCCTAAAGCCTAATCCCTAACTATCCGGCATCAATTGTAGCGCGCCCAATCCCAAATCGTCATTAGATAAAGATTTTGTCTCCAAAAAGGCGATCGTTTCCTTGATGCCTGGATTCGCGCGTGCTTTGCCTGTCAAACCATGTGCGACGATCAGCCCACAATAACCTTTAGTTTTTTGACTTTGCTGATGCCACTGTTTTCGTTCGTCAATTTGTACCGCACCTTCAGTGTAGAATTCACCAAAGAGTTGCATTTCGCCGTCGGCTAATTGGAGGATACCCAAGTCAAAATTAGCACCGTCGGCATCGGCAATCGGGTTGAAGCAGATTCCGAGCAAGCCTCCTGCCGATTGAATTCGATCGACTATTTCAGCCGCTTTGGATCGAGTAGTTTGGATGATAATAATTGGCAATCCGGCTCCAACTGCTTTGACTTTGCTAGATTGATGATAAGCCAACGATTTTCGCATCGACTCTACTCGATCCCACGGCATTATTTCCAGCTTAATGAATGAGTCATCGGGAATTAAATCTTCCTGAATCTGCAATTCCAACGGATTAAACTCAGTCTCATCATCAGCTTCCATTGCCAGGTGCATTTCGAGCAATTCTGCTGACAGTTCGGGGAGGGTTTCTACCGTTACCTGTTCGATCGATTCGGTATCGGGAAACCTGACTTTGATGCGTTTAGTCAAGCTAGGTAGATTGTCTGCTTGGAGTTGCCGCTTAAATGCAGTCAGAAACCCCTTCAATGCCGCTAATGCCACACAAGCCGCGATCGCTTCTTCTTCGTACAAGAAGGGGCGCATACCTTCCATTGGATGAATGTTGCCAAAACTAGGCTCAATTGATTTTGCAGGTAGGGTAGCGAGCTGATGTTCGAGATGGGGAGTGAGTCGCCCAGATAGAGGCTCCCCCAACGGCTCAAAAGTCAGAAACATACAATCTTGAGCTAGAAAAGCCGATTCCATCTCCATTGCTTCGTCATCATTGAGAGCCATCGATCGAAACCGTTGCAGTGATTCGATAGATCGATAGAGCAAGATGCCGTACTCCATTCCCAACATCCCCATCACTGAGACATAGAGCTTGTCAATATCCCAGTGATTTAGCTCGATCGAGATCACTTCATAATCGGCTAGCATCGCCCAAGGTGCTAAAGCCCAAATTTCTCTGGCTTCCGCCTTGAGTAAATCCAGGTATTTACGGGGCAATTTGGGCGTACCCACTCCAGCAGTCTCCGCAAACCGATGGAATAATTCATCGATAATCGGCAATTCCGGCACATACTCGACAATAATCTCCAGATCTTGGAGCACTCCCCGCAGATAAAATTGTAACTGTCGATCGCGCACGACGATCTTCTGGGGGCGGGCTGGCTGTGATGGAGATTGAGGGGCTTCCATCGCCTTAATTAGTGCCCTGACGATCGCTTCCGATCCCATTGCCTCATTGACTACTTCCATCGATCGAACGATACATTCCACCCCATCCACCCAGACGATCAGCTCTCGCGCCTGGTTGTCTTCAAATTCTGATTCTTCCGCCAATCGCGCCATCTTGCGCCGATCTCCCTCCCATACTGTCGGTAGTTGGGGGAGTTGATGGAGTCGTCGTTGGGTGGAGGGACTAATCGCCGTCATAAGTCAGTTCGGAGTTCGGAGTTTGGAGTTTGGAGTTTGGGACTACGCCGCAGATTAGCAATACTTGGGCAATAAAATATATCTCTATACTAAACGAATGCGAGAGCGTCTTCGATCGCGATGATACAGTGTGACCATTTAGAAAGTATGCCAACAAACGTTACATTTTCTCTCAACTCCCAACTCCTCGTTACGAACAGTTACCATAGATATTAGGTTTGAATTTGTTTTAGATCTTAATTTCGGCGATCGTTCACCCTTGGAGTTTGTCCCCACCATGACTGAAGTAATTACCCCCGCCAAGCCCAGTAAACCCAGCATCCAAATGACTGATAGTGCCCAGACGCATGTGCTAGCGTTGCGCGAAAAGCAAGGCAAAGATCTGTGCTTGCGTGTTGGTGTCCGCCAAGGTGGTTGTTCGGGGATGTCCTATGTGATGGATTTTGAAGATCCAAGTGAAATTCGGACAGATGATGAAATTTGTGATTATGGCGGCTTTAAATTGGTCTGCGATCGCAAGAGCATGCTATATGTATACGGTCTAGTTCTCGACTACAGCGATGCGATGATTGGCGGTGGCTTCCAATTTACCAACCCCAATGCCGCTCAAAGTTGTGGCTGTGGCAAGTCTTTTGCAGTTTAGGAAGGCTTTGGGTTTTAGGCTTTAGGCTTTAGGGATCGAAACAACCCCAAACCCCTAATCTCTAAAGCCTAGTTTATACCTCCTAACCCATAAAGCCTAAAGCCTAGAGCCTAACCCCTAATTAAAGCCTAACCCCAACTAATGACTGAAACAAAAGAGATCGATCCCAATCAATTATTTGACGATGCTATCAAAGCATATCAAGACGGCGAGAGTCCGGCTAAATTGATTCCAATTTTTATTAATGTCTGCAATAAATCTCCAAAATTAGACAGTGCTTGGACATGTTTATCCTGGTTGTATTTGCTCGATAACAAACCACAACTAGCAATTAAAGCCGCGTTAAAATCGATGAAAATCGATCCTTTTGACGCTCAGACGCGGATCAATCTTGCGGCTGGAATGTTGGAAACTAAACAATCTGGCGTGCGAGAACATATCGAGCTAGCTAGGAGCCTAGTCGAAGCTGCACCTGAAGTGCGCGATCAGGTAACTATCAATTTCAAAGATGGTTTTGCCCGCAAGCCTGAATGGGCAAGTCTCAAACGCATCGAAAAATTGATCTTTGAAGACTAGAATTATTCTAGAAACCCAACTTTTTCAAAAAGTTGGGTTTCTACCATCACCAATATGCGTTGTCAATCGTTGGCGAAGCCTGCCATCGGCAATCGTTAACAACTCATCATTATTGTGAAAATGTTAAATACCAAAACTCAATTAATCGGACTAAAAGCAGACAGGTTTCGCCACCCATTGGACTTAGAAGCTACAACCAGTCTGCGCCGACTTCCAGGCTTAGATTTATTGGTGCGGAACTTACTCGGTGGGATGACTGAAGACTTTTTACATCTGAGCAATATTGCCTCAAGTGTGCTGATTGGTGAACAACAACTCCCTCATATTCATCAATTACTCGTCGAAGCCTGCCAGATTCTCGATCTAGAAGTTCCTCAACTGTATCTCAAACAAAATCCTGCCCCAAATGCCTACACGATGGCAGTACGCGGCAAAAAACCATTTATTGTCATTCATACCTCCCTCGTAGATTTACTCACACCTGCCGAACTTCAAGCCGTGCTAGCTCACGAATTGGGACATCTCAAGTGCGAGCATGGGGTTTACCTAACGCTGGCAAATCTGATCGTGATGGCGACGGGCGGACTGGTACCTGGAATTGGCAATTCAATCGCCCAAAATCTCCAAGCTCAGATGCTCCAATGGCTGCGGTGTGCCGAATTTAGCTGCGACAGAGCCGCTCTACTCGTCAGCCAAGATCCCAAGACAGTCGTTTCCGTCTTGATGAAACTCTCCGGCGGTTCCCCCCAACTGGCACCATTGCTCAATGTCGATGCGTTTCTAGCTCAGGCTCGTGCCTACGAGGAGATTGGCAGCA
>JANXVE010000185.1 GCA_025351825.1 Chamaesiphon sp. 341R_metabat_111
TAGAGTACCCACAACTCAGCTAAAAACTGCTACCAATTGTTTCTGAATATTCAACGCTACCGCCTCTGCAACTTTAATCCCATCCACCCCTGCTGACAAAATTCCCCCAGCATAGCCAGCACCTTCTCCCGCCGGATACAAACCCTTGGTATTGAGGCTCTGATAATCAGCCCCCCGCTTGATACAAATCGGTGACGATGTGCGTGTCTCCACCCCCGTTAACACCGCATCGTGCATCGAGAACCCGTCTATTTGCTTGTCGAAAGCAGGGATAGCTTCGCGAATTGCCTCGATCGCGTAAGCTGGTAAACTCGAACTCAAATCACACAGGTGGACTCCTGGCTTATATGACGGTTTGACGCTGCCTAACTGGGTAGAGGCTGTCGCTGTCAAAAAGTCCCCTACCAGTTGTCCTGGAGCCTCGTAGGTACCGCCACCAAGCTCGAACGCCTTCTCTTCCAATCGGCGTTGAAATTCAATTCCGGCGATCGGACTACCAGGATAATCTGCTGGTGTGATGCCCACTACAATGCCACTGTTGGCATTTTTGCCACTGCGTTCGTATTGGCTCATCCCATTGGTGACTACGCGCCCAACCTCGGAGGTTGCGGCTACTACCTGTCCCCCAGGACACATACAGAAGCTATAAACCGATCGACCATTGGCGCAGTGATGGACTAGGCTATAGTCAGCCGCACCGAGCATCGGATGTCCGATTTGAGATCCCAGCCGACATTTATCGATCAGGGACTGAGGATGTTCTACACGGAAGCCGATCGAGAATGGCTTGGGTTCAATGTATACTCCTGCCTGATGGAGCATCTCAAAGGTATCGCGAGCACTATGTCCGACGGCAAGGATAACATGGTTGCTGGGCAGATATTCGCCATTAGCCAGAGTAACACCGCAGACTTGGTTATTCTCTATATTGATTTGCTCTACTCGACTTTGGAAGCGAATTTCACCGCCTAATGATTCGATCGTATTGCGGATATTTTCAACAATTTTTACTAATCGGTAGGTGCCGATGTGGGGCTTATTGATATACAGAATTTCTGGTGCAGCACCCGCATTTACCAGCTCTGCTAAGACCTTGCGCCCATGATGTTGGGCATCTTTGATTCGGCTATACAGCTTTCCATCCGAAAACGTACCCGCGCCACCTTCCCCAAATTGAGCATTGGATTCGGGATTGAATTTTGCCTTGCTCCAGAAACCGAAAGTATCGACAGATCGATCGTGTACCGCCTTCCCCCGCTCTAAAATAATCGGGCGAAAGCCCATCTGCGCCAATAATAACCCAGCAAACATCCCACATGGCCCACAGCCAATCACGATCGGGCGTTGCTCTAGTTTAGCCGTTACCTGAGTCACATAGCGATAACTAGTATCGGGAGTCGGCACAATATGCGGATCCTTCTTGAATCGCTGAAGTAACTGTTTCTCCTTCGTCGTCTCGACATCAATCACATACACAAATGCCACTGCCCCCCGTTTCCGCGCATCATAGCTCCGCTTGAACACAGTGTAGCGAATCAGATCCTGGGGCGCGATCGATAGCTTCTTGAGAATAGCAGACTGAATATCCGCTTCAGTGCGATCGAGTGGGAGTTTGACTTCAGAGAGGCGGAGCATGAACGATTATCCTAGACAGAGTGCAAAATCTACTGTTCTTATTCTGTCACAATAATCTTAGTTGCTATCTAGTGAAGATTGGCAGCAAGCAACTTACGGATATTGGGAGAACGAAATCCCAGAATGATATCTTGAGGATCGACACCTCGATCGATTAGTTCTCGATCGAGATAAACTTCAGTATTATTGATTTGAATCCAAATTTTATTCTCGATGATATCTAATTGAATTGCACAGCTATAAATACGATCTTCATCATGCCATTCATTATGTAAGACTAGATATCTATCACGATCTCGATCGAGTACAGGTTTAGAGTTTCGATCTTTTTTTGCAAATTCTTCCAAGTAACTAGTTATAATTTGGCGACACTCATTTAATCTATCCATTGCTCGATCTTCTCACTATTTGGGTTGTAGATAATTAATCTAATTTCATATCGCTCAATTACAGTTCTTGCAGGCTTAAATCTGAAAAATATTTGATAAGGGGCTTGCAATTAAATAATCTCCCACATATCCTAAAATGAAGAAAGGATGAATCTTGTAAACGAGAAGAATTAGTTTTATGGGACAAATGCTTGATAACACCATCAAATCAACATTTAAAGATGCAGCGAAAAAGCTGGCAGGGTATCGTAAACGAGAGCTTATAGCCAAAGTAACCGAATTTAGATAGAGACATTAAAACACCAGTAGATGCCCAGGCGCAGGCCGATCCAAAATTTAAATCAACATTTTTGTGTACAAGAATTAGTGCCAGAGCAGTGAGAGCTGTACTAATGAGTGAGATGGGGTATGAAGAAAATCAGTTACCAACCCGCCAGACAATTGGTGCGACTCTCAACCGCAAAGGATATCGCCTAAAAAAACTCAAAAGACAGAACCCCTAAAAAAGATTCCTGAAATAAATGATATTTTTGAGAATGTATTCAGTCAAAATAAGATAGCAGATCTTAATCCTACATCGTTAAGAATATCCATCGATCGCACAAGCAAAAGTCAAAATAGGTAATCTTTCACGCGGTGGCAAAGCTAGAACGATAGAGGCTAAAGTAGCCGATGACCATGATACCGAGTGGCAATCAGTACTGGTACCTTTTGGGATTCTCAATCCCGAAAATGACCACCTCTCAATTTACATGAGGGAATCGGCTGAAACCAGTGATTTCGCGGAGTCGTTCCGGTCGGGTTTCCCGACCATGGAAACGACCCAAGCAATTGTGGATTGTCTAGCTGATTGGTGGCGAGAGCATCAAGTTAAATATCATTACTTAGAAGAATTAGTTATCGACCTTGATGGCGGATCTGCTACTCGAAGTAATCGCACACAACTTATCAAACGAATGGTAGAATTTTCTCAGGTCAGTGGTTTGAAAATTAGATTAATTTATTATCCCCCACATCACAGTAAGTATAATCCAATTGAAAGGTGTTGAGCTGCATTAGAATAGTACTGGAACGACAATTTGCGACTTTTTGATGTCACCCTGAGTCACCCGCCCCAGCTCGATTTCCCGTAGCTTCACATCAGCCAGCGCATCGCGTAGATCGGCTTGCTTGCGATCGATCCCTTGCAACACCGCAATTACCTGATTGCGCTTGACTCGCTCAGGTCATAAATTAGTTATTACTTTAGTCATAAAGTCCAACTAAGTTTAGAGATAGCTGAAATTAATGCTTGCCTTCTGACCAAAGTTTGGTATGATTATGAACTGTGGCGGCATAGCCAAGTGGTAAGGCAGAGGTCTGCAAAACCTCCACCCCCAGTTCAAATCTGGGTGCCGCCTTCAGCTAAAACCCCCATCTGTAAAGGACTGGGGGTTTTGTCTTCTTTCGCCTAGATCGAACATCATGAGTACCACCCAACCGATCGATATTCTGATCCTTTCAAATGCACCTGGAGAAGTGACTACTTGGGTGCGTCCGGTGGTGAGGGCATTGAGAGCAAAATTGGGTGAAGATCGATCGACCATTCGCATTTCGGTAATTATGTCACCATGTCCGAATGCCAGTGGTCGAGAAGTGCAAATGTTAAATGCATATTCTGAGATCGATCG
>JANXVE010000191.1 GCA_025351825.1 Chamaesiphon sp. 341R_metabat_111
CGCGCGATTTGTCCCGCGTTAATACTGCCCTGCGAGAAATTGCGCGGGTTAACGATGAATTTGATGGGGCTTCCGCCAAGTCCACTTTAGACAATGCTCAAATGCAAGCTACTGAGTATGAAATGCAGCAAAAGCTTGTGGCGGATATCTCCCGCAATCGGTCTGAATTAACCGACGAAAATAGTAATGCAGAAATCCAATCTAAAGTTAACGAACGACTGGCAAAATTAAAGCAGACTAATTCTCACTTACCCCCTAATTAAAGATTTTATGAGTAGTTCTAAAAAAGGTCCGCCGCCGATCGTTTATATCGCTGGAGGTCTAGCTCTAGCCGCTGGAGGATATACTTTATTTGCCAATAGGTCTAACTTACCTACCCCGATTCCTAATGTTGCTACTAGTCAAAATAACACCAACAGTGGTCAACCAGGCTCAGCGATTAAACTCCCCTTCGATCCACCAGCTAAAATTCCTGCTGGAACTGTCTTCAAAGTCAGTGGTTCCACTAGTATGGCTCAAATTACCCAGTCTTTGAAAATAGGGTTTGAGAAAAAGTTTCCTGGCGTTCAGGCTATAAATGGAGCATCTAGTTCTGGTCAAGGTTTAAAAGATCTCGCGGCTGGATCGATCGATATTGCGGGAATTTCACGAGCACTGACTGCTGACGAAAAAGCGCAAGGTTTAGGATCGGTAGCGATTTCTCAAGATAAGATCGCGATCGTGATTGGCAATAATAACGATCTGCGAACTGGTTTAACTAGCGACCAAATTACTAAAATCTTCACGGGTGAAATTACTAACTGGTCACAAGTAGGTGGTAAATCTTTGCCGATTCGACCAATTTTGCGACCGATCGATAGTGGTACCCACAAATCTTTTCAAGAGGTCGGGCTTCAGGGCAAACAATTTGGGACTGGCGGTAGTTTCAAGATATTGGAACGAGATGCGACTACGCCGCTGTTGCAAGCCTTGGGTAATGATGGGATTGGCTATGCGACTTTTGCTCAAGTCGTCAATCAGTCCACAGTGCGATCGATCGCGATCGATGGGATCTTACCCGCAGCCAGCAATTATCCCTACAAACGCACCCTGGCATATGTTTATAAGGGTCAACCGAATGATGCAGTTAAGGCATTCTTGGGATTTGCAACTTCGAGCGCAGGTCAACAATTAATCAGTCAACCAGATCGAAGCAAGTAATTGAGTCTCCCCGATCTAGTGATAGGCATATTTCGGAGCTAAATCCCGCACAACTTCATCAATCGCACTCAGAGATCGATCGCGATATGCTCCGTAGCGTTCGATCTTACTTTTAATCTTGGTTGGTAACTCTTGGAAGATCCCAAAATTCGGCGGCATTGGCTGAAAATACTTTGGTTCGGCAGTACTGATAAAATCAAATAATGAACCCATCATTGTCACACGCGGCATCGTAATTGGTTCTAACCCTCGAAATAATCGCGCCGCATTTGTCCCTGCCAGCCAACCACCAGCCGCTGCGGCGGTATAGCCTTCGGTACCGATGATTTGTCCGGCTGCTAGCAACGTATTGCGGCTGTGGAATTGGAGTGAGGATGATAGTAACTTCGGTGAATTGATAAAGGTGTTGCGGTGCATTACACCCAAGCGGACAAACTCGGCATTTTCTAGCCCTGGAATCATCGAGAAAATCCGCTTTTGTTCGCCCCATTTCAAATTAGTTTGAAATCCAACCATATTCCATAGCTGTCCAGCTTTGTCTTCCTGGCGCAATTGGATCACGGCGTAGGGGCGATGGATTTGGTTCTCAGGAGCCTTGAAATCGCCTCGACGACCATCAAATAAGCCCACAGGCTTCAAGGGGCCATAGCGCATGGTTTCCTCGCCCCGTTGGGCTAATTCCTCGATCGGTAAACAGGCTTCAAAGAATTTAGCAGTTTCCCTGTCGAAATCCTTGAGTTCGGCTTGCTCGGCGTTACACAGTTCCTGCTGGAACTGGATATATTGCTCCTTGTTCATCGGACAATTGAGATAGGCTGCTTCACCTTTGTCGTACCGCGAGGCAAAGAAAGCAATCTCTTTATCGATCGAATCCCCGACAATAATCGGACTGGCTGCATCAAAAAAATTGAGATAATCCATCCCCGCTAATCGCTGAATATCTTCAGCTAGGGCGGGACTAGTTAGTGGCCCAGTGGCTAAAACTACGATCCCATCACGGGGGATTTCTGGCACGTTATCGCGACGAAATTCGACTAGGGGGTGGTTCTTGAGGCTTTCAGTTAGATCGTGACTAAATTGGCCCCGATCGACTGCTAGCGCGCCACCAGCGGGAACGGCGTGATGGTCGGCCTTGCCGATAATAATCGAACCCAGTCTGCGGAGTTCTTCATGTAACAATCCCGCAGCTCGATCTGTAGACTGAGCACCAAAAGAATTGCTACAGACTAGCTCGGCTAGTTCTTCACTATGATGTGCGGGGCTAAGTGTATTTGGGCGCATCTCATGCAGGGTCACGGGTACGCCAGCCTGGGCAATCTGCCAAGCGGCTTCTGTACCTGCCAAACCACCGCCAATCACCTGAACACGCATAACAATCTAAAATTTTGAAGTCTGCTGCTATATTATATGTCTCCTGAGATTATTTGTTTCGATCGCCTGATTTGCCCAGGAGGGTGATGGCAGTTGTGGTAGTGAAGTTTGTTTCAACTTGGGATTGATTGGCGATCGTGGTGCCCAATTGAGTCATATAGTCAGTCCATGGTGTTTCCGGATCGTGTTCGTCTGTAAAGTAATCATTGGCAGCAGCAAAATGATCCTCGGTTTCATTTTGTTCGATCACTCCATTCACAATTAGCCCCAGAATGTTGGCATTTGACATTTTCAATTTTTCTTGAGCAGCGCGAGCACTATTGGCATCAACCACTCCAGGTCGAGCTACCAGCAAGACCCCATCAATCATGTTGGCAACACTTAAAGTCTCAGTCGCAACTAGAACTGGTGGAGTGTCAATAATCACAAAATCATAACAACCTGTGACCTCTTGCAGTAGTGCTTCCATTTGCTTGGACTCCAGACAAGAGAGGGCATTTTGAGGTCTAGATCCAGCGGTTAGGACATCTAAATTATCCATTACCGTCCAGGAAATTTGGTTTAGTTTAGATTTGCCACCGAGGATGTCGCTTAAACCTTTTTTCAGTGGCAATTTCCAGAATTGATGCTGGTAGGGGACACGCATATCTGCGTCGATTAATAGTACTTTTTGACCTACCCCAGCAATTGCTGCGGCTAGATTAGCAGCAACTTTTGATTTGCCTTCACTAGCAACCGAGCTAGTGATGGCGATTGTTTTTAGGTGGTTCTCAAAACTCAGAAATCTTAGATTTGATTGGATCGATCGCGACATTTCACTAGTCACTGATTGGGGTGTGTCCCTAACTGAAACTTCTAAGGTTGTTAATGCTGGAGTGCGATCTTTTTCACGAGTTCTTTTCTTGGTCTTAGCAGCCGGAATTACACCAAGCAGTGTGTATCCAAATAATTTATCGATTTCTTTAACAGTTTTTAGTGACTTATCTTTGATTTCCAGATAAGCGATCGCACTAGTCCCTAGTAAAGCTCCCAAGAGTACCCCTAAACCGCTAGCAATTGTTTTGGTAGCATTGTCAGGCTTGTCGGGCGCAATTGCAACAGTCATTATCTTAGCTGTTGAGGTGCTTTTAGTTTTCGCTAACTGCAATTCTTGCACCTTTTTCAAAAGGGTTTGATGTGTGGTCTGAAAAACATCTAGCTGTCGCTCTAGCTGACGTTGAGTTTGAACTAGTTGAGGCATGATGCTCGATCTTTTTTCATAAGCAGCGCGAGAATTTTTGAGGGAAGCGAGTTTTTTGGTTAGTCCGTCTCGTTGTAATTCTGATTGCAGTGAATCCTTAATCATATTTTGCTTCAGATCGCCAATTCGCAGCAATCCTTGCGGAACTTTTGCTCTAGTACCAATGGTGTTCTGAATTTGTCGATCGAGTAGAATTTTTAAGGTTGATTGTTTTTCTTTGAGGCCAATAATAATTGGGTTGCGATCGGAAAAACGACTGCTATCAATGGCGAGTTGCCGATCGACTTCCTGCTGTTGACTCATAATTCCTTGAATGGCTGGTGATTGGCTGATGGCACTCACCGTAATTGCTTCTTGTGAATTGAGATTAACTTTCTTTTGGAGCTGTGAAGTTTGAGCGACTGCCTCATCTAGCTGTGCTTGAGTCGCATTAATAGTTACATCTAAATTTCCGATAATATTAACGGCGGATTTGCTTTCTTCACCGAGATCGACAACTTTGTTCTGCTGCTTGAATTTACGTAATGCTACTTCAGCTTCGTTGACAGACTGCTGAGTTTTTGGAAGCTGCTCGGTCATGGATTTGCGGGCCGTTTCTGCTTCTGCACTGTTGAGACTAATATCATTTTCTAGATATATATTCATCAAGGTGTTCACGATCCGAGCAGCTTGTTCGGGATTGCGATCCTTATACTCGATTTGCAATACGTCAGATCCACCCGCGATTTTGGCAGTAAGATTGGGCTTAAGATCGGCAACAGTTATAGCTTTGCCCTGAGCATTCTTGAGTTTTAGTTGGGTAATAACTTTTTGGAGCAATGGCCGAGATGTCAATACTTCCAGCTGAGTATTGATCGGACTTTGAGTAGATACCAATGATTTTAGCTCTCCCGATCCTCCTCCTTCTAAACTATTAGTAGAAAGACTCGGCCCAACTACTTTAAAGGCCGGATTTTTAAATAATAATTTCCCCTCAGCTTTATAAGATGGTTTTAAAAACAATGAAGCAATCAGACCGAGTGCAACTGTAGCAGCAAAAATGGTAGTAGCTGGAATACAGCGTCTTTTTACTGCTGACCAATATTGGCTCAAGTCTAGATCGATAGCTGCTTTGGATTCCATTGTTTTGATGTTTTTCTGTGTTGACTTATTATAACTAATGCTTGGGTGATGCAATCCGCCAAAATACCTACTGCACCACCGCGATCTTTAATGGATAATTATCGTTTTGGTGCTCGATCGAATGCCCGTGCGATGGCATTCCAAGCCAATTTAGGTTTCATCTCCCGATCGAATGGTAATGGTCTGACGGCAGCTTTATCTTGACGCGGTTTATGGTCTGACAACCAGGTATAGCGATCGCTTAGTCCCCAAGTTGTGACCGAAATCACTGCTTTTTGGGCTAGAGCAACAGTCAAATAATCTTCATAAGTTGCGGCAATAATCCGATCTCGCTGCTTTGGATCCTTCGGTAGATCCTCATCAGTTACATCCAGCTCACTAATCATAATTTTCAACCCTAGACTTGCAACATCACTGAGAAATTTCCTAAATTTTTCTCGGTTGAATTTCGCAATATTGCTACCTAAATGTGACTGGATCCCCAAGGCATAAATTGGTACTCCGTTTGACTTAAGACGCTGCAGCAAGTTTAATACTGCTGCTCGTTTACGATCGTCTCCTTCAAGATCGTATTCGATGCCAAAGTCGTTATAAACTAACTTTGCTTGAGGATCGGCTTTCGCTGCTAGTTTAAAAGCTAGATCGATGTAATCTGGCCCTAAAAATTCCAGCCAAGGAGTCTTTCTCATCCCGTCAGCGCGACCATCGCCAACATCAATTGCTTCATTTACAACATCCCATGAATTTATTTTGCCCGCATAACGATTCACTACTGTCTGAATATGCTGGGTTAGAATTTGCTCGGCGTTAGCACTAGTAAGTGTTGATGAAAACCATTGGGGTACAGACTCATGCCAAACCAGTGGATGTCCCCGCAATATGAGCTGATTAGCCGCTCCGAACTTAACAAAGTAGTCACTTTCTGTGAAGTTAAAAGTTTTGACAGTCGGTCGGATCGAACTCCAATAAGCCCCCACTGTGATCGTGGCACAATCACGCACCAATATCGACTGTAACTTGCGATCGCGGCCAAAAGCTTGAGCATATGCTTGAGGGAAAGCTCCATAGATTAAGCCCTTAGCTTTTGCCCTTTGCTTCAGTGAATTTTTGCCAACAACTGTAAACTTGCGAGACTGGATTTTGACATTCTGCTCTGGCTTTTGCCTAAATGGATAAATTAGATAACTCAGAGCTTGAAGTTTACTTAATGACAAAACAGTTAAGGAAACGGTTGCACTAATGCCTAATTTCAAAAACTTTTTTCTAGACAATAAACCGCGCCGTGAAAATTTCATCATTTTTTGTGATAACTACAACCAATTAACCAAAAGATTCAATGTTCTCATCGCCCTTGGGCATCACAGGCGTAAATCTTTTCAAACCAGTATACTGTAGCAATATATTCCACACATAAATCGGATTGAGAATCAAATACCTGTGCCATAGTCGCTGCGGTTCTTGAATCAGACGATACAGCCATTCCAGACTGTTGTCTTGCATAATTTTTGGTGCTTGGGGTAAGTTGCCAGCAAAAAAATCAAAAGCCGCACCAACGGCTAAAATTGGCATATTTACAAGTTCTCGATATTCATATGCCCAGACTTCTTGGCGGGGACAACCTAAACCTAAGAAGACTGCATCAGCACCAGAAGCTTTAATTCTTGCTGCCACTTCTAATCGCTCTAGTTGAGTCAATCGTCGGAATTTAGAAGGTTCCCAACCAGCAATGATCGCCTTCGGAAAACGGCGGTGGAGATTTGCAATCAAATTATCTAATACTTCCGGCTTACTACCATATAAATAGATTTTTAATCCGTTTTCCGCACAAGCTTCAGCTACTTTCAGGGTGAGATTGGGACCGTATACGCGATCCGCTAATTTTTTGCGATGAATCAGCCCCAATGCCATCCGCACGGGTTGACCATCGGGGACAACCAAATCCAAGCCATTTAAACGGCGAGCATGGATGGGATCCATGAATCCAGTCATCACGCCATGTACTGCTAAAGCACTGACGGCAAAAGGTCGCTGCTGTTGTGCGGCAGCCACAATTTGAGCAACTGCATATTCGTAGTCCACGGCGTGAACATTTACACCTAAAATTGAGTGTTTACCATGATTAATCATAATTATAACTGTGCCCACTTTTCAATATTTTGGTCGTGAATTTCGGTCAAAATTTGAGGAACATCATACTTTATCGACCAATTTGGATAGGCTTGTTTAAACTTGGCTAAGTCGCTAATATACCAAATATGATCGCCGCTGCGATTGTCATCCTTGTAAGAATAGTTCATTTCTTTGCCAGTGATTTTTTGACAAATTTCAATTGCTTCTAACATTGAGCAATTGCTTTCACGGCCACCTCCAATATTATAAATTTGTCCACTACCAGGAGCTTGATAGAATTCATAAAATGCAGCAATCAGATCGGCAGAATGGATGTTGTCCCGAACTTGCTTACCTTTATATCCAAAGATTGTATAAGGTTTACCTGTTGCGGCACACTTCATTAGGTATGCTAAAAATCCATGCAACTGTGTACCAGAATGACCTGGGCCAGTCAAACAGCCACCTCTAAAGGAAACAGTTTTCATGCCGAAGTAACGACCATATTCTTGCACTAGCACATCAGCAGCTACCTTTGATGCTCCAAATAGAGAGTGTTTACTATTGTCGATACTCATATCTTCAGAAATACCTGAATGATAGCGATGAGATGAGTCTATTTCCCAGCGGTTTTCCAGCTCTAATAGCGGTAAAGAATTAGGTAAATCTCCATAGACTTTATTCGTAGATGTGAAAATAAAGGGACTATCTGGACAAACTTCGCGAGTTGCTTGGAGCAAGTTGAGCGTACCATTAGCATTGACCGAAAAATCTGAAAATGGGTCACTTGCAGCCCAATCGTGAGACGGTTGAGCGGCTGTATGAATGACTAAAGAGATGTCCTTGCCAAACTTTTCAAAAATCTCTTTGATTTTGGCATAATCACGAATATCGACATCAAAATGTTGATAATTTTTGTGTGCTGATTCTAGTTGTTTGCGATTCCACGCGGTTGAAGCTTCTGCACCAAAAAAGAATTGGCGCATATCGTTGTCAATGCCAACGACATCCATTCCCAAATCACAGAAAAATCTCGATGCTTCAGATCCAATTAGACCTGCGGAACCAGTAATAATAACAACACTCATCTTATTTAGCTTTAATTATGATTGGTTAAACTTGGGAAAATTAATATTAATGGAATTGAATTGCAGATAAGCGGCAACTGCGATCTTAAGTTAGTGTTTTGAGACTGACATCAGCCAAAAATCTGGCGACGGCAGTGGGAGTATGGGCGGAGATGGCTGCTTGGGCAGCGGTGCCCATGCTAGAAATTAGCTCTGGCTGTTCGATCGCTTTTTGCATCACCATCGCTAGGTCGTCAGGATGATGGGGGTCGCAGATCCAACCATTTTCCCCGTCCGTAATCAGTTCGGACACACCAGCCCATTTTGACGATAGAACGGGCTTCCCCAGTGCCATCGCCTCTAGTGCGACCATCCCCCAAGTATCTTCTAAGGATGGAAAGACAAAGACATCAGCTTGACGGAAATATGCGCCCAATTGATGGTAATCAACCCAGCCAATCCACCGCACGCAGTCACCGAGATGATGGTCATCACAATATGTTTGCAATTCCGCTTGTTGTGGTCCGCGACCGATAATTAGCAGCGAAAACTGATAGCCTTGTTGCCGTAAGTTTGTACAGGCTGCTAGGAGTCGATGGAGTCCTTTGCGTTCTTCAATGCGTCCAACGTAGAGGAAAATTGGTGACTGGCTCCGACCTAAATCGATCGAATCGGCATCGGATAGACCCAGCAACGTCTGAGGATCTGGAATCAGATATGGTCGAACTTGAATCTGAGCTGGATCTACTCCCAAGCACTCAGTCAGATAAGATTTACCACCGTTGCTGTTGGTAATGAACGTATCGGCAAAACTCGCGACGATCCGCCGCGACAGCAGTCTGAGCTTGGAGTTCCGAAAGTCTACATTGGGCGCGCTACCTTCCCAGGCCAACACCACTCGCCACCCACCCAGGGGTTTGAATAATAATGCTAACATCGTCCACATGGAAAATCCGCTCGTGACGATCGCGTGAGGTTTGAACTTCAGCAATCGCGAGATGATTTTCGGTGATAACCGCATATAACCGCCACTATAGTCGGTTTTCTGCTCGTTTTTGGTGATGCGGATGGTTTCGCCTACGATTTGAACATGCTCACTATCGGGATGTCGGGGATCGAATCCTGGCCAGGGGCGGCCAGTGTATAAGATAACTCGATCGGAGATCTTGGCCAACTCTCTAATAACGGGCTTCCAATAAGCTCCCAATTCTACAGTGGGTAGCAATAATGCAATTCTGAGTAAATGGGGGTCGATTTTGGGATTAGGCATCGATCGAATCGCGGGGATAAGTAGTACAAGCCAGGAAAATATTGACCATAATTACCGATTGCTAAATACCAAACTGTTGTCTAAGATTATTTTACTCGGGGTGAGAAAGTAATGTAAATCTTTTGGATATTTCCAGCCTAATTACTTAGTCAATTAGTTACCTAATTAAATTTTGATGTGATTTCAATCACCATGAATATTTTGATATTCTTGATAACTTCGGCCCATTAAACCAGAAAACATCCCCGCGCCGCGATAAATTTCTAATAAGGAGCGAACTAGGAACACTCGACCTAGTAAAATTGCTGGTAACAGCGTCACTAAACCGATCGCCATCCTAGCAGTTCCCGTTCCAATCCGTTTCACTAAAACTTTGACAATTGGCTCAAATTCTTTTTCACAAAGGGCGTAGGTGCTATGACAGCGATAACCACGCTGGAGAATCCACTGCATCTTGATGCGGCTTTGGGGAATCCACTCATGTACTACTGCGGCATCTGCCCAGACAATTTTGTAACCAGCTCGACTCACCCGCATAAAAAAGTGAGTGTCTTCACCGCCAGTCATGGCAAAGCGCGGATCGAAAATTTGGCCCATTTCTCGCAAAACTTGTGCTCGCAGCAGGACGTTACCAGCTCCGGTAAATTTCAGCAGATGACCAGTCGGAAACCGTTTAGCCTCAAAAAACTTACCCTCGACTGCCCATTTTGGTGTATCTGGTTCGGGAAAAAAAGGTAGGGATGGTCCGGTAACGGCATCAGCTTGATATTTCTGTTGCACGGTCAATAGTTCTTCTAGCCACGAAGATTCGGGTACTTCGTCATCATCGATAAATGCGGCAAACTCTGTCGCCGGATCGATCTGGGCAATAGCTCGATTGCGAACATAAGAAATGCCTCGCTGTGGCTCACTTAAATATGTCAGTGACCACCTGAAATGCGATTGGAGTTGTTGACAAAATACTTGCGCCGAGCAGTGAGGATCGTTATCAACAACGATCACCTCAATTTGAGGCGTTGGGTGATGATCGAAGCTCAATCGATCGAGACCCTCCATTAGCCTTTTTAAGCCTTCTGGTCGCTGATAGGTGGCCACACAAATCGAAATTATCATACTGCGGATTTTTGTTTACGGTACAAGAAGGCAACTGTCACCCAAAACATCAGGGCTAACAGTCCATCAGAAACTAGGCTGGCCCAAGCTGCTCCCTGCCAAGAATACAGCGGAATCAACCACAAATTGATCGCGATATTAAATCCGGCGATACCTGTCTCCATCGCACTGCGGCGATTTTGGAAGCCAGAACCGCTGAGAATATCACCGCCAAAATGTTGCAAGGCGCGGAATAAGGGGATGGGAGCCAGCCACTGCAAGGCTTCAACTACTGGTAGATATCCGTCTCCCAGGATACTCGGTACCATCGGCGAGAATAAAACTAGTCCGACCCCAGCGACCAGAGCATAACCAATACTAATCCCAACCAAGGGTTTTGCAAAGGCTAACGCAGCTCCTACGCCATCTCTGCCCTTCCGGAAAAACTCGGCATAGGCAGCACCAGCGATCGAAATAATCGGAATAAACGACACATCGATCAATCGATAGGCAGCGGCATAAATACCCGTTGCTGACAATGTTGATAGCTTTGCCAACATTGTTTTGTCGATGTCACAGTAGATCGTGTAAGCGGAATTACTGATGGCAAAGGATACACCTTCCCCCAGTTCGGGCTTAATTCGCGCTAGTTCTAAACGTGGAGATCCTAAAAATCGCTGGACCAGAATCGCGGCAAATAATGCCGAGACAATCGTGCTGATTAGGTACAGGTAAATCCATTCCAGACCGCTAGGATTCGGAAAAAAGTTGAGTAAGGAGATCGCCGCGACTACTTTTGTCGAGACAATCGCAATCCGAATATGTGCTGAGATATCCAGCCTATCTACAGCCTGAAAGGCTCTGCTAGCTAAACTAGTAACACTTCCAAAAATCAAATCACCAACAGCAACCAAAATAACTGCCAGTAGTGAGACTGATTGAGGTAAAAAGATTGGAACTATCAGCAGTAATAGGATCGTAAATGCCACTCCCGTTGCTAATGTTACCAGTAGCGAATTTCCCCAATAGACAGAGAATAAACTCCGATCTTTGGCAACATTCTTGAGCAGCAAAATTTCTGTACCCAAGCCGACAAAGGGAAAGATAATTGCTACTAAAGCTGTAATACCGACGAATTCACCATATCTAGCCACTCCTAATGTCCGAGCGATAACGATAAAGTAGGCCGCTTGGAGCACTAAGCTCAATCCTTTCCCAATCAGCAGCCACACAGCCCCCTGGACTAAAGGTTTTGCCATCGCCCGATCGATATAAGTTTTAACCCGTTTTAACAGCCACATGATTGATTTTCCCAGACATTCTTGTGCATAGGTGTAGGAGGACGATCGGAACAGGGGCGCAGATTAATTTTAGCGATCGAGGTCTGAAAAATCTCAGTTCAAAAGATGTTTAGCCTAGCTAACTTTCACTTAGCACGGGTGCTGAATCTACTTTAGCCATCGGCACAGTTGCCAATGAGAAAGATATGGCAATATAGAGCAACCAAAATATATCATTGCGGTTGATCAAACAGCTTTCGGTGAGATTACCCAATACCAAATAGATTAAATACAATAATGACCACGAACTAGCCGCATGTCGATCGACTCGTAATAATTTCAATCCCCGCCACAGTGTTTGTAAAAAGCTAACTGCAAACACAACTACCCCCATTAGTCCAAAATCTAACCATAGGTCCATAAAGCCATTGTGAGCATTTGGTGGTGTCCAATTGGATGCTGCCCACACATAGGCACCTGGACTATCCCAATTAAACCAAAATCCATTATAACCATAGCCCTGCAACGGTTGTCGCCAAATCATCTCCATAATTGCTGGCCACATTCGAGTTCTGCCTGTCAAGGTCAGATCCTTGCCAATTGAACCCAATAAAATTGTCGCATTTCGATCGAGCCAGAGCGAAAGCCCACCACCAAACAGCACGACGGCAATAATCGCTGGCACCATCACAGTATATCGCCAGCGGAACATAGCGCAGACGGGAATTAGCGCGATCGTTGCTGCAAAATTAATCATCGATGATGAGGATCTAGACAGGACGATCAGGCAACATGATAGGGCTAGTCCGGCGATCGGGAACCAGCGATCTTCTTTTGAATCTATGGCCAATAATACGAAAACTACCCCCCCAAGCCCCATGATTTTACCAAGGATATTTTTGTGGATGTAGATGCCTCGCCAAGATCCAGCATGTATCCCCGAATCCATCGTACCGTAGTGGGGAATGACAATAGCAAAGAGGATACTCAACCCGATAATCAGGGCACAACTCCAGCCCAGTAATTTTAGTTGCTCTCGGATGGTATATCGCGAAGCTAAATATAATCCAAATAGGCTGGTACCAATTAAGGCAATACTCCGCAGTAGGGTGTTTTTGGGGTTTGAAGACCAGATTACTGAGACAAAGGCAATTGCCAAAAGTAACCAAATTGTGCGATCTTTACTTAGGGTATAAAGTGCTTTTTTCCAGCGGATCGCGAGCAGGAAAAATGAGATGACATAAGTCAAGAAAAAGATGTTTTGCTGTAATGTATAGTCAACTGGATCGGGAAATACTTCTACGCCTACGCCTTCTCCAGCCCCACCAGACAAGATGACCTGTAGCAGTCCCGAACTGTACAACATCAAGGCTATTACTACAAAACAGCTTTCAGCGATCGGCAAATATTTATTTATCATGATTTAGTTTGTTGCTCGATCTCTACCGCTAGTCGCTCTAGGCAAAGTCTAATTTTTGCTGCTACAAGCTGGACATTCGGTTCTTTTAAAATACCATGATGAGCTGTCGGCAGATGATGAATTTCGATGTTGCCAGCTACGCACTTATTCCAACCCAGATCGCGGGAAAGAGCTTGATTTAGAGGCTGGACTTGGCAGCGCAGCAAGGTCAGATCGCCTGGATAAATTTGAGCTTGATAATCTTCACTAGCCTGTAAGTTAGCATCAAAAACATTGATGTATTCAGGGGAAACTTCGTTCCACTGGGAGATCATATACTTGCGATAATCACCTCGGTGGACAATTTTGTAACTAATTCGAGATCGTAAATATAGCCATTTACCTCTGGTATCTGAGAGCCAAAGATTGCGAAAATGAATCCCGATCGCTTTCAGTAATGATGGCCGAGTTGGAATAAAAGTTGGTGAAACACGATCGAGTAAGGCAAGTAAAGCTACTTTTTGACCTTGCCGATCGAGCTGTTGGGCAATTTCATACACTACTAATCCAGCGAAGGAATAACCTAACAAAAAGTAAGGGCCATATGGCTGAATTGTCTTCATTTCGGTGATGTAATGTGTTGCCATTGCTTCGACACTGCAAAGTGGTACGGCTTTTCCATCTAGCCCTAATGATTGTAGCCCATAAACAGGCTGTTCCTGTCCTAAATGCGTGGCGAGACTGTAATATTCCAAGACATTACCCCCAATTGGGTGAATACAAAACAGCGGTGATTTTGGGCCTTGAGGTTGGATTGGCACTAATGAAGAATAGGGTGCAGACCATCCTTCCTGCCGCAGTAAATTAGCTAATTTTTCAATAGTTTGAGCTTGGAATAAAGTCGCTAATGGTAAATTCCGATCCCAAACTCGCTCGATTTCACTAAATAAGCGAATTGCTAAGAGCGAGTGACCGCCTAGTTCAAAAAAGTTATCAGTAACATTAATCGTTGGCGTAGCCCCTCCTGCGGAGGATCGAATGCCCAGAACTTGCTCCCAAATTTTGGTGAGTTGAACTTCAAATTCATCTCGCGGGCGGGCGAATGTCCGTTCGGACGAAAGCGCGCCACCAAGGCGGTTGGGATCGGAGTCTCGTGCTGGGGCTGGTAATGCCCGTCGATCGATTTTGCCGTTGGGTGTCAGCGGGATGGCTGGCAATAGCACAAATGCCGATGGCACCATATACCCAGGCAGTTGGCTGAGAAATTGACGGAGGTCGCTGGCGGGAATCTGCTGGGCATCGGTGGCTACATAGTAAGCTACCAAGCGTTTGTCACCAGGAATGTCTTCTCTGGCGATTACAATAGTTGTTTTGATTTGGGGATGTCGATCGAGTAGTGCGGTGATTTCACCTGGCTCGATTCGGATGCCGGAAATCTTGATTTGCCGATCGATCCGACCGAGAATTTCTAGTTGACCATCGGGTAAATAACGACCTCGATCGCCTGTATGGTAGATTAGATCGTCTGGCTCGGATCGATCTGGGTTTGGCACAAATCGATCTCGATCGGCTGCGGTAGCATTCAGATAGCCTTTGGTGCGGAAGGGCGTACGGATCGCAATTTCGCCCGCTTCACCGATCCCGCAGAGCTGACGATCTGGGTTAAATAATAGTGCTTGGGTTTGAGGTAAGGTGATGCCAATGGGCTGAATACCAGGACGGACATCATTGGGTATTCGATAATAGCATTTCGCTAGGGTTGTTTCGGTGGGACCATAGAGATTAATGATTTCTCCAGCATGGGGAAAATGCTCTCGCCATTGACTAATTAGCGTCTCTTGGAGTGGTTCGCCAGCAAAGAAGGTCCGGCGTAAAGTTCGTAAGGATATGCCTGTGGGGACATTCATCAGCCATGATTGGGCTAATGTGGGGACTGTATGCAAGATCGTAATTTGCTGCCGCTCCATCCAGGGTAAGATGCGGCCAGGGGTCAGATCTTCGGTGGCTGCGGGCAGGCATAGAGTCGCGCCGCTGGTGAGGGGTAAGAAGATATCTCTGAGCATCACGTCAAAAGACAAACCAGTGAGCTGTGCCGCCCGATCTTCAGGGACGATCTCAAATGTCTCCCGTTGCCAATTGAGAAAGTGAGCTAATCCTTGATGTGTTCCGAGTACGCCTTTGGGTACGCCTGTGGTACCTGAGGTGAAAAAGACGTATGCGGCGGCATCGATCGGCAGCGCAATTGGTGCCGTCTTGGGGTACAGGATCGTCTCTAGGCTGCTCACTTTACCTGTATCTGGTTCGATAGTCAAAATCCCGATCTCTGAGCTGAGACTAGTGAGTGAGCCGGACTTACCCACCACCACTAGATATTTAGCTTCAGCGGTAGCCAACATCAATTCTTGTCTGGCTACTGGCAGCTTGGGATCGATATTTAGCAGGACACCACCACTCATCAATACGCCAAGCATACTGGCAATCAGTCCAAAACTGCGATCGCCAGAAACTGCTACAGTAGTACCGATCGATAGTTTATTTGCTCTCAATAATTGAGCGATCTCTTGCGCGGCTGTGGCTAATTCTTGATAAGTCCAGGTGCGATTGGCTTGAACGATGGCGGCTTGGTGTGGTGCTTGGGTTGCCCAATTGATGAAGGTGGTGGTAATCGGGTCAAATTCTGGTTTGGATAGGGCGATCCGAGGATTGGGGAGGAGAGTTTGAGCGGCGGGGGTGACGAGGGAATAAGCTTGAATCGATCGATCTGGACGGGCGACAATTTGGGTGAGGAGTTGCTCGAATTGGGCGAGCATTTCGACCATTCTGGCTGGTGCAAATAAGTCGGTATTGTAGGCGAGATCGAAATGAATTTGATGGTTTTGTTCTTTGACGTAGAGCGTGATGTCAAATTTGGAATTGCCTTCGGCAATGGTGACTGGTGCTACTGTCAGCCCATCGAGATCTAGGTTCAGATCCTCGACGTTGAGCATATTAAACAATACTTGAAACAGGGGATTGCGACTGAGATCGCGGCGGGGATTGAGTTCTTCGATCAGTTTTTCAAAGGGGACATCTTGATGGGCATACGAGCCCAGTGCCGTTTTGCGGACGCGCCCTAGTAATGCTTGAAAACTGGGATTGCCGGACAAATCAGCTTTTAATAATAAAGTATTGATAAAAAAGCCAATTAATCCTTCAACTTCCGTGCGATTGCGGCCAGCGATCGGGGAGGCAATGATAAAATCTGACTGTCCGCTGTGGCGAGAGAGCAGAATTTGGAAGGCAGCAAGCAAGGACATAAACAGCGTCGCGCCCTCTTGACGACACAGAGCTTTGAGATCTGCTGTCAGTTGGGGCGATAGATCGATACTGGTAACTTTACCAGCGTAAGTTTGAATTGCTGGACGGGGATAGTCTGTCGGCAATTCTAAGATCGGATTGACATGAGTGAGCTGCTGTTTCCAGTAGTCGAGTTGCTGGACGATAACTTCGCCGGAAAGCCACTCCCGCTGCCATACAGCATAGTCTGCATACTGAACTTGGAGTGGGGATAAGGGGTTGGGTTTGTGAGCACAGAGGGCATTGTAGACCTGTCCTAGCTGCTGCCAAAATAGCCCCATCGACCAAGCATCGGAAGCAATATGGTGCATCGTCGCCAGGAAAATGTGCTGGTTGGGGGCGAGTTGCACCAGGGAACAGCGCAGCATCAGATCGGTGGCGAGATTAAATGGTTTGCGGCTAGATTGATGGAGATATGCCTGGACTTGGGCTTGCTGTTCGGGAGCTGGAATTTGCTGGAGATCGACGATCTCTAGTTGGACTGGTGCAGGTGGATTGATGACTTGGATGGGGTTGTTGTCTACCGTCAGGTAATTGGTGCGGATTATTTCATGGTGGCTGACGATCGCATCCAGAGCTTGCTGTAAAATCTGAACATCTATAGAGCCTATCAATTCTACAGCTTCGGGGATGTTGTAGGAGGAGCTATTTGGTTCGATCCGATCGAGAAACCACAGTCGCTGTTGAGCGAAAGACAATGGCAAATCTTGGGCGCGAGAAACAATGGGAATCACTGCTAATGCGGATCCGATTCCTTCGCCTTCATGCAAAAAGCTAATAATTTCGGCTTTGCGATCTGCTAGTGCCGATTTTAAGCGCGGGGTGAGCGTGTCATTCGGAGCCTTACATTTGAGCTTTTGCCCATCGGTGGAGATCTGGACACCAAGTAGGCGTAGTTCGGATAATAATTCTAGGGTACTCATATTTCGATCTCCTCCATCTCATCTACTGTGGTGGAATTTTGACTACCTGCTTTGAACCAGATCGATGTATCGATGCGACTGGCTAATCCGGCAATTGTTGGTTGCTCGAATAGGGATTGGAGCGAGATGTCAATCGCAAATGCTTGTCGAGCGCGGGAAATAACTTGAGTCGCCAGCAAGGAATGTCCTCCCAGCTCGAAGAAATCATCGTTAGTGCCGACGCGCTCGATTCTCAGCACTTGAATCCAGATCTGGGCGAGAGTGATTTCGGTGGGTGTCGTGGGTGGGACAAAGCTCGTCTGAAGTTGCAAACTAGCGGAATCTGGTGCGGGTAAGGATGCTCGATCGGTCTTACCATTTGGAGTCAGGGGTAGTGCTGGGAGTACCACCATCGCAGCGGGGAGGAAATAGTCGGGGACTTTTTGCTGGAGAAATTGCCTCAACTCATTGGGAATTGGAGCGGTTAAAGATTGAGGATGGGCAACCAAATAAGCTATCAACCGACGATCTCCAGGCAGATCTTCGCGAATAATTACTGTTGCTTGAGCAATGGTGGGATGTTGACAGAGCAAGGATTCGATCTCGCCGAGTTCGATTCTAAAGCCGCGCAATTTGACTTGGAAATCAGCTCTACCCAGACATTCAATTTTGCCATCGGGTAAATATCTCGCTAAGTCACCCGTCTGATAAATTCGAGCAGTAGGATCGCCACTAAACGGATGGGGAATAAATTTAGCTGTAGTTAGAGCTGGTTGGTGCCAATAGCCTCTGGCTAATCCGGCTCCACCAATGTAGAGTTCGCCAGGAATCCCGATCGGCACTGGTTGCAGTTGAGCATCTAGAATATAAGTCTCGGTATTAGCGATCGGTTTGCCGATCGAGATCTGCTGTTCGGCTCCAGTAATCTGATAAACTGTAGACCAAATTGTCGTCTCAGTTGGGCCATACATATTCCAGACAGCAGCACTTTTGGAGAGTAGTTGCGCGGCTAAGTCACGGCTAATTGCTTCGCCGCCTGAGAGAACTTTGAGTTGCTTATTTCCAGCCCATTCTGCTTCGAGCAATAGTCGCCAAGTTGAGGGCGTAGCCTGCATCATCGTAATTTCGGCAGCATCAATCGTAGCTGCTAATTTCTGCCCATCCATACTGTCTTCACGGCTGAGTAAGACTACCCGCGCCCCGACAACTAGGGGCAAGAAAATTTCCAGCACCGCAATATCAAAGGATAATGTCGTCACCGATAGCAGCGTATCGGCGGCGGTAATCCCTGGTTCCTGCTGCATTGAAGTCAGGAAATTTACCACGCCGCGATGCAATACTTCGACTCCTTTGGGTTTACCTGTGGAGCCGGATGTGTAGATAACGTAGGCAATATTATCGGGGCTGAGATTAATCTTTGGCGCGGTTGTCTGAGACTGAGCGATTTTCCCCCAATCTGTATCGAGACAAACTAGCTGCTGCACCTGCGGGAGCTGATGAATTAGAGAATGTTGAGTCAGCAGCACATGAATTTTGGCATCGGTAAGCATATACTCGATCCGATCGAGTGGATAATGTGGATCGATCGGCACATAGGCTGCACCAGCTTTGAGAATGCCCAGTAATCCAATTACCATCGCCAGAGAACGCTCGACACAAATCCCCACCAAGGTTTCTGGCTGCACGCCCAAACTAATCAGATAATTAGCAACTCGATCTGCCTGAAGATCTAGCTCTAAGTAAGTGAGCTGTTGCCCCTCAAACACCACCGCGACAGCATCAGGAGTCAACTGTGCTTGCGTCTCAACTAACTGATGCAGACATTTCGGATCGGGATAATCCGCCTGAGTCCCATTCCAATTTACCAATAACTGTTGTCTGGCTGCTGTATCTAGAAGTGGTAACTGGGAAATTACCTGTTCGGGATCGGCGATGATGCCGCGCAACAATGTTTCAAATTCAGACAGGTGCCGATCGATTGTTGCTCGATCGAATAAATTGGTATTGTATTGACACTCCAACACCATCTTGTCGGCTAGTTCGACTGCATTGATAAACAGCTCAAATGTCTCAAACTCGCGCGGGTTTAGGTGACTGTCTAGCTCCAAACCACTGAATAACTGACTATTATTTGTCGCTGCTCGATCTAGATTAAACATAATCGGCACGAGGGGAATCCGACTCGGATCTCGCGAGAGAGCCAATTTACTTACCAAACTCCCAAACGTAAATTGCTGGTGTTCATAAGCATCGAGAATAGTCGATCGACGCTGCTGTAAATAAGCTGTAAACGACTGATTGCCGTCAATTTGAGTTCGGAGCGGTAACAGGTTGGTACAGTGCCCTACTAGCCGATCTTGCCCTGAGGCGACTTGTCCACAAGCCGGAATCCCTACCACCAAATCGGTTTGCCCTGTCAAACGATGCAACCACACTTCAAATCCAGCGAGGATCGTCGTGTTAAAGCTACAGCCAAATTGTTTGCCGAGTTGTTTCAATCCCGCGCCGATCGAACCATCTAAATCGTAATCTACTCGCGCCGCATTAAAAGTGCGGAAGGTTGGGCGAGGGCGATCTGTCGGAAAGTCAACTACAGGTACAGCATCTGCAAACTGTGCCAGCCAATATTGCTCGGTGTCGGCAGCGTCTGACTGTTGCGCTGCGGCGATCTCTGTCCTAGCGTAGTCACTAAACTTTTCCGCCGCTGGCAGATCGGGCGCGATCCCCTGAACTGCGGCAGAATATAGCGCACCCAAATCTTCAATCAGGATACCCCAAGACCAGCCATCACAGACGATGTGGTGGGCGTTGAGCAGTAGCAAGTGCTCTTGTGGTGCTAATTTGATGATTTGTGCCCGAAACAGTGGCCCCTGCTCGATTTTGAAGGGTCGATCGAGATCTTGCTTGACGATCTGGGCTAGTTGTAAATCGCGCTCTGGCGGTGATAGGGCGGTAAGATCGATTCTGGGAATATCGATCGGTAATTCCGCTACGATACAGAGTGATTCACCGTTGGAGCTAAAGGTGGTTCTAAGTGATTCATGTCTGTGGACTAGCTGCTGGAGCGCGGATTCGAGGGCGGACTGGTTGAGCGCACCAGTGAGTCTAAATGATTGGGATAAGTTATAGGCACAATTAGCAGCATCGCCCATTTGAACGGACAACCAAATCTCGGTTTGCGATGGCGTTGCAGGGACAGTTAGCAGTAGCTCACCTTCAGCAAATGGATCGAAGTCAACTGCAATTAATTTAGAGTGGAAACCTGTCGCGACTGGGTGAGTATTCATGAGTTTAAATAATTTTTATATATGTTTGAATTTAAGAATCTACTCAAGCCTAGCTTGAAATTTGCAATCTAGGCTTGAGTAGATTTCGCATTGGTACTTCGATTAAATGATAAGTAAACGCTGCGGTGACTAGGGAGATGGGTGTAAATAAACCCAGAGCTAGCAGACAACTATTCTGGTCAAAGCCACTACCAAACGGAACTTGGAATTGAAACAACCAGAATGTTTCTAGGAATTGAATCAAACACCAATGCACCATGTAAATCGAATAAGAAATTGTCCCTAGATACAAAAGTGGACGGGAATTTAATATTCTGGAAGTAAATCCGTTATTTGCACTAGCTAAAGAGAGAATCAGCAGTGAAAAGGCAGGTAATGTGACCCAATCAAAAAATATCCGACTGCGAATCCATTTGTGCATCAGTCCAATCACTAATAGCGTCGATCCTAGTTCCAATAATTTAAAATTGAACTTACTTTGATGTCTGCCCCATTGATAAGCCTTGTAAGTAATAATTCCCAGCACGCATTCCAGACCACACCGTGCGATCGAAGGAATCCCAATAATTGATTCTAAAGTACCTCTGGTAAATCTAATCAATAGGAGCAGTGCAATCAGGGTGATAGTATAAATAATCCAATCGGTCTTTGGCTTGGTTTTCAGCAGTGCAAATAATAGGAATGGAAATATACAATAAATCAAAAATTCGACACTAATCGACCAGGCTGGCTCATTCCAGGTACTCTTACACCACAATAGCGGCAGACAGTTGAAGTCAAAAGCTTGGAGCATGAAGACATTGGCAACCAGCGCGGTGAGATTGAAGTTACCTGTAAATGCCTGGAAATTTGGTAAGAATAATTTGAGTAGTTCTAAGCTAACTAATACTCCCAGTGTAAACAGATGCAGTGGATAAATTCTCGCGAATCGGGCGCGCAGATATGTCCAATAATTTGCCTTGTTTACCCCCATCAAAAAACTCTCTAAATATACATGGGTCATAATAAACCCACTCAAGATAAAGAATAAATCGACAAACAAATATCCATCTCTAAAAAAGCGAGTGTGTCGTGATAAAGTCACCCCTGCTTCCGGTAACGTCGAATAAGCAAAGTGCAAAATTACAACAACTGTCGCCGCAATTCCGCGTAAAGAGGTTAATGCACCAATTTGTTTATTCATGATTTCCCACCTGCAAATACTTACCCGCTCGATCGGGATCGGGAATAAACCACGCTGGATTTCCGTCTCGATCGCGTCCTAATTTTGCCCCAGGTTGTGGAGGCTGATGTGCTGAAACTGAAGCGACAACAGAATCGGTTTTCCCATTACTGTTAACATGTTCAGATCCTAACTTGCTACTCGTAGCTACATCTAAAAAACCTGCTGTTTGCAGCTCTGAAATACTCTCCTTAAAAGCTGTCATCACCACTGCTAGATCCGCATCGGTGTGGGCGGTAGTCAAAAAGCAAGGACGACGATCGTAGATGTGAATTCCTTTCGATCGCATCAAGTAAAACAACAGATCTCCAGACAGGAAATTGGCTGGATACTTGATGATAAATAGCGAGCCAAAATTGTGAACGGTAAATGGTGCCGCCATCGATTGGAAATACGCCGTTAATTCTGCCACAAATCGATCGGTTTGAGCATTGAGCTGTTGCTGTAAGCTACCGCCGCTCTGCTTGAGATGAGTCAGTACCGCCTTAGCAGCCGCCAGAGCCAAGGGATGACGCACAAACGTCCCTGCGAAGTAAGTCACACCCACCTCTGGAATCGAATCATCGCCAAATTGCCAGCCACCACCATCGAGGGCATCCATGTATTTTGAGGTACCAGCAATTACGCCAATCGGTAGTCCACCGCCGACGATCTTGCCATAGGTGCCGATATCAGCTTTGACTCCAAAGTGTGCCTGTGCCCCGCCAGGATGGATCCGAAATCCAGTGACAACTTCGTCAAAAATTAGTGCAGCCCCTACTTCCTGGGTGAATTCACGCAGTTTGTGCAGCAATTCCCGTGGCTGGTATTCAGGCGATCGACTCTGAACTGGTTCGACCATTACAGCAGCTATTTCATCCGCCCGACTGCGGAGAATTTCGAGTGCGTCGGGTGCGTCATAATCAATCACCAGAATATTAGCGACCATTTCCGCTGGGATGCCTGGAGCTGCTGGGATCGATCGCAATTGCTTGGTGCCGCGCACGACGACTTCATCCAAAATGCCGTGATAGGCTCCCGCAAAAATCACCACCAGATCGCGTCCCGTCACCGTTCGCGCGATCCGCATCGCACACAGTACCGCTTCTGAGCCAGTATTGCAGAAGGCAGCTCGATCGAATCCAGTCATTTCGCACATTAGTTTGGCGACTTCACCTGTGAGGGGCGACTGGGGGCCGATTTCCATGCCGAGCTGAAGCTGTGCCGTAATCGCTTCAGTTACAAACGCTGGCGACCAGCCAAATAGATTCAAACCAAAACCACTAACCAAATCGATATATTGATTGCCATCGATATCCCACAGCTTCGAGCCACTAGATCGATCGACTACAAGCGGATACACCATCTCTTTGAGCGTCGGATTGAATCCAGACACAGTGCGCGGATCGGCGAGATACGATCGATGTGTGGCGGCAAACTGTTTGGATTTTTGGGTGCGCTGGGTATAGGTGTGGATGATTGTATCTAGATGAACGCGCTGGCTGGGTGTCAGAGCTTTGCTAGTATTTTTTCCAGCATTTGGTAGCTCGATCCGACTGCGTAACAGTTCGGGGGATGGGGTTTGTGCCGCAACTACCGTGTTAGTAATCGGGAGTGCTGCTGCACCATTTTGGGATAAATTAAGCTGCTCAGTCTCGACTACGGGGATAGGTGCAGTATTAGTTTGACCTAACAAAGCTAGCTGTTGCGCCATCAGTTGCAACTGTTGACCAATTACAGTTTCGAGCAAACTCGATCCTGCTGGTTGGGGTGCAAGATTGGGAATAGTCAGTGGCTGGCTACCGTTAGTATTCTGGGGTGGAGTAACTAGAGCAGGGGTGATAACTGAGGCGACAACGACGGGATTGGCTACAGGTAGAACCTCTGGAGGTAACGTCGAAATCAGAAAATCGGCAAGGGTATCAAAAGTGGGATACAGTTCCAGCAACTGACGGAGCGTAACTTTGGCTTGAAACTTCTTCTTGAGGGCAATCCCCACTTGAGTCAGAGATAGTGAGTCTAAACCCATCTCTAAAAATGTTGTCGATTCTGCAACGTTCGACATTTCCAGCCCCGATGTTGCTGCAAAAATTTCTTTGAGCAGGGCGATCAGCGATCGATTAGGATTAGCTAGAGCTGGTTGTGGTGTCGTCAACATAGATGGAGATGCTTGAGGTTGCTGCGATCCGATTTTGGATTCAGATGTATTGCTGGTGTGATGGGGCAGTGGATCGATCCAAAACCGCTGGCGTTCAAAGGGGTAAGTCGGGAGGGGGATGCGGTTGCGAATTTCATCACCCTCAAATTTGCCCCAATCGATCGAGACTCCAGCCAACCACAGTTGTCCAGCCGCTTGAAGGAGTGCCGCCCACTCATTGTTTGGAGCATCACTCAGGCTCGAAATTGCTACCTGCTGGGCATCTTTCGCCTGTTGACGTGCCAGGGTCGCCGTCGTTGTGCGAGGGCCTACTTCCAGCAAAACCCGTGGCTGCTGCCAAATCGTCTGGATTCCTGGTGCGAATTGCACTGTCATCCGTAAGTGTGTCGCCCAGTATACCGGATCTATTGCCTGTTTGTCAGTGATCCAGTCCCCAGTTACTGTAGAAACAAATGGGATTTGTGGTGGTGATAATTTTACCTGGCTGGCAACATCGCCAAAGCTAGCCACAATCGGATCCATCATTGATGAGTGGAAAGCATGAGACGTATGAAGCAGCCGACAGGCTATTTCCTGTGATTCTAATTTCGATCGCAAGCTCTCAATTTTTTCACTAGAGCCAGATACGACACATAGAGTCGGGCTATTAATTGCCGCAATTGCCAGTCCACTCAATTGCGGTTCCAGTTCTGCTGCTGACAATCGGACTGATAACATCGATCCTCGTGGTAAATCCCACATCATCCGCCCGCGATTTGCGACCAATAATAAGGCATCTTCGAGACTAAATACCCCCGCCAGACAAGCAGAAACAAATTCACCAATGCTATGTCCGATCGTTGCCTGAGGAATTACACCCCAACTTTGCCACAGTTGAGCCAAGGCATATTCAACAATAAATAGTGCTGGTTGGGTAAAGCAGGTTTGCCCCAAGGTAATTGCCGCAGCTTCCGCATCAGTAGTAGTGGGGTAGAGGATCGATCGAATGTCTAGTCCCAATAGTGGCTGAAGTATCTCTGCACATCGATCGATTATCTCTCTAAATCCAGGCTCATCCTGGTAGAAACTCAGCCCCATATTCACATATTGGGAACCTTGCCCAGGAAACATAAATACAACATCTGGATTGCGAACTGTTACCTGACGCGAAACTGTCCGCAGCGGATCGCCCAATGCTTGCACGGCATCAGCCGGATTTGAACAGACGACACAACTGCGATAGTTAAAATCTCTGCGTCCATGTCGGAGGGTGTGAGCGACATCGGCGAGATTAAGATCGGGATTTGACTCCAGATGTGCCTGTAAATTGCGGGTAGCGGCGATCGATGCCGTACTGGTTTTGGCAGATAGTAATAGTAGCTGCTGCGAGCGAGATGTCCCTGAAACTCTAGCTGGGGGAGCTTCTTCGAGGACGATATGCACATTCGTACCGCCCACCCCAAACGAACTTACCCCCGCGCGACGCGGACTGATGCCAGCTTGCCATGGCACCAGCTTGGTATTGACATAAAACGGACTGTGTTCGAGATCTAGTTTGGGATTGGGAGTATCGAAATTAATGCTTGGCGGTAATTGCTTGTGATTTAGGGCCAAAGCTGTTTTGATCAGCCCAACGACTCCCGCCGCATCCGCCAAATGACCGATATTTGCTTTGATCGACCCGATCGCACAAAATTGATTTGCCTCAGTTTGGAGCCGAAAAGCTTGAGTCAGAGCCGCAACTTCGATCGGATCCCCCAGGACTGTCCCCGTTCCATGCGCCTCAATATACGAAATCGTCTCAGGATCGAAATCGGCATAGGCATGAGCCATCGCCACGGCTTCAGCCTGTCCAGCCACGCTGGGAGCCGAGAAGCTGACCTTATCAGCCCCATCATTGTTGACTCCCACCCCGCGAATCACCGCATACACCGTATCTCCAGCCGCGACTGCTTCATCCAGTCGCTTGAGCACGATTACCCCGCCGCCATTCCCAAACACTGTCCCCTGGGCCTGGGCATCAAACGGGCGACAATGACCCGTCGGTGAAAAAATGCTCCCCTCCTCGTACAGATAGCCACTATGCTGGGGTGCCGCGATCGATACAGCCCCTGCTACCGCCAGATCGCATTGATAGCTGCTCAATGCTTGAAAGGCTTGACTGATGGCAACGAGCGAACTCGAACAAGAAGTACTGAAACTGATACTCGGCCCTTTGAGACCAAGTTTGTAGGAAACCCGCGTCGTTAGATAATCCTTCTCACTCGCAAACATCATCGGCAATTCGCCAACTCGATCGAGAATATCCTGGCGACCGTGGAGATGATTGGTATAATATGTATTCTGACTGCATCCGCCGTACAAGCCGATCGACCCATCAAATTTGTCAGGGCGATAGCCAGCATGTTCGAGCGCACTAGCTACTAATTCCAAGAATACTCGCGCCTGGGGATCGATCACCTCAGCTTCCAGTGGACTAATCCCAAAGAAAGCGGCATCGAATGATTCCGCCTCAGCCATTATCCCTCTGGCTCTAATGTAATCAGGATTTTGGCTCAACTGGGGATCGATACTCGGATCCACCTTCTCAGCTCCAAAAAACTCGATCGATTCCACCCCCTGACAAAGATTTTGCCAAAGCTGCTCGATATTGTCAGCTCCAGGAAATTTGCCGACCATCCCAATAATGGCGATACCATCAAGATCTTGATTTGTTGCTGTGTTCATTTCAGGATGGGAGAGAAGGTGAAAGGTAGTTAAGCTAATGTAAGAAATCGTCGTCCTTGTATACTCTATCTTCACAAACAGCCGATCGAAATCCGCCATAGTATGGAGTTTTGGGATTTTGGGGAAGGGAATTTTGGTGCGTGGGAGATGGGGAGCGTAGGAACGTCCTAGCTTTTCTCCCGCGCCCCCGCGCCCCCGTGCCCTACCCCCGCCTCCGCCTTGCATTCGCCGCCTTCTGCAATTCGGCGCGATTTTTGAGCTGGTTGTTTGACTGTGAACCTTGCTGTTCGCCATTGAGATATGCCGTCAGCTTGGCAATGGTGGGATATTGAAACAGCTTGACTACAGGTATTTCGACCCCGCCTAATTGCTGTCTCGCTGCTGCGGCTACCTGAATAATCGAAATTGAATGTCCACCCAATTCAAAGAAATTATCATCAAGCCCTACTTGTGGTTGCCCTAATACTTGCGACCAAATTGCTACTAAGATCGCTTCTGTTGACTTTTTAGGTGTTGAATCAGTTGTTTTGGTTGGATTAGTGGGAGTGGATTCGATCGAGTTATTTGCTGTTAAATCATGCTCCTTCCCGATGACTTTACTCTCAACTCGATTTGTCAATAGGGCGCGACGATCGACTTTGCCATTGACAGTTAGTGGTAATGTTGGGACGATCGCAAACATTGCTGGAATCATGTAAGTTGGTAGCTGTGCAGCTAAAAACTCTTGCAATTCCCTACTATTAAGTTGCTGGTTGTGGGTGACTAAATAAGCAACTAAACGCTTGTCTCCTGGCAGATCTTCGCGAACGATGACGGCATTTTCAGTAATATCTGGATGCTGACTCAATAGAGCTTCAATTTCGCCGAGTTCGATCCGAAAGCCGCGAATTTTGACCTGGTTATCGATCCGCCCAATGTACTCTAGATTACCATCTGCTAAATACCGTGCTAAATCTCCAGTCTTGTACAGTCGCGCTTGGGGATCTTGACTAAATGGATCGGGAATAAACCGCTCCCGCGTCAGATCTTCCCGTCGTAAATAGCCCTGAGATACACCTGCCCCACCCACATACATTTCGCCACTAGTCCCGATCGAGACAGGTTGCAGATCGGCATCTAAAAGGTAAACTTGTAAGTCAGAAATTGGCCGACCAATTAGGCTGGCTGTAGACTCCAAATTGGCACGAGTTAATGGTTGATAGGTGACATGAACTGTGGTTTCAGTAATGCCATACATATTGACTAATTGAGGCATCGTGTCTCCATGTCGATCGAACCACTGTTCTAAGCTGGGTAAGTTCAATGCTTCACCCCCAAATACGACCAGTCGCAAATTTAATTCATAGCTCAGATGCAACCGCTCATCAATTTTACTAAGTTGATAAAAAGCCGATGGTGTTTGATTTAGCACCGTAACTTGTTCGGCTGCTAATAGTTGATAAAAAGCGGTTGGATCGCGACTGACAAAATAAGGAACAATCACCAACTTCCCGCCGTATAGTAGTGCTCCCCAGATTTCCCAGACTGAGAAGTCGAAGGCAAAAGAATGAAATAGCGTCCAGACATCGCGATCGTTGAAGTGATACCAATCATCGGTTGCGGTAAACAATCGAGCCACATTTTGGTGAGTTACCAGTACGCCTTTGGGCTGTCCCGTCGAACCAGAAGTATAGATGACATAAGCGAGATCTTCCGGCTGTCCGATCCGATCTGGATTAATTACTGGATATGTTTTAATCTGCTCAATCTCTCTATCCAAGCAGATTACGCGACCGTAACTAGCTAAATTAGTTAGCAGCTCAGACTGAGTTACTAATACTTCGATCTGAGCATCTTTGAGAATATATGCCGAGCGTTCGGTGGGATTGCTCGGATCGATCGGCAGGTACGCGCCACCTGCTTTGAGAATACCCAAAATGCCGACGATCGTATCGATCGATCTCTCAACACACAGCCCGACTAACTGGTTAGATTCAACCCCCAAACTTTGCAAGTAGTGTGCCAATTGATTGGCTCGACTATTTAACTCTTGATAGGTGATTTTTTGGTCTTCAAATACTAGGGCGATCCGATGGGGATCTCGCGCTACCTGAGCCTCAAATAAGTGATGGAGACATTGCTGCTGCTCAGAGCCTGGGATCGATCGATCGAAATCGAGTAATTGCTGTCGTTCTAAATTAGTCAACATGGGTAAATCTGCGATCGATTGGTGAGGATTGGCGACGATTACAGTTAATAAGTGGTGAAAATGTTCGTGTAGTCTATCGATCGTCGCTAGATCGAATAAGTCTGAACTGTATATCCACTGTCCGGCAATGCCATCACTAGTTGGTTTGAGATACAGAGTCAGATCGAATTTGGCGGTATCGGCTTCAATCAGCCAGGGCACTGCTGTGAGCCGATCCAAGTGAATTCGATCGAATCTGAGTTCTGTCTCAAATACACAGGTAACATGGAGCTGCAAGCCCTCAATCAGTTCGATTGGGAGCTGATGTGTCTGGGCTGAGGTCACAGTCTGCTGCACCTGTTGCAGCAAGTCTACAAATGAGGGATTGCCAGCTAAATTAGTTCTTACAGCTACCGCATTCACAAAAATTTCGGCATCAACCCGATCTACTGTCGGAACGCCCACGAGGATATCTTCAGTTCCGGTATGACGGTAGAGTAAGGTCTGGAATGCAGCTAATAAAGTGTTTGCCAGAGTCACTCCTAGCTGCTGACTGAGTGTGGTAAGGTTGTCTGTCAATCCTCGATCGAGTTCAAAAGCTCTCGAACTACCTGTCATCGTTGGCTGTGCTAGTCGGGGTCTGTCGATTGGCAGTAGCGGTCCCGATCCACCGTCGAGCTGGTGTGCCCAGTAAGCGAGAGCAGGCTCAAATGGTAATTCAGCTAATTGCTCGAACAGAGCCGATGTTGCTACCTCATAGACATCTCGATCGATCGACTCCAGATTCGGATCGTAGCGCAACAATAAGCGGTGGTTGCCCAGTGCCGCTACCCAATTTTTCGCCTGGAGCTGGCGCATGATTTGATAGAGTAAGCGGTCTCCAAAGAACTTAATCCAAGCGGATCGCCCAGTTTCATAAGCGATCTTAGTAGCTGAGTGTTGACTTTGGCTGACATGGCTCCACTCCAATCCATGCACGGCGAGAGTCCCAATCAGCATTTTGGCAGATCCGCTGGATATATTCTTGCCGTGATATCGATATTCCGATACTACTCGACCGTGAAAGTCAATCGGGAAGTTTCGGGCAATCCTCAGGAATAAATGCAGATCTTCCATCACGGCTAAACTCGGATCGAATCCACCTACAGATTCGATCGCAGTGCGCCGAAAAATTGCTGTACCACACTGCACTTTGTGTTGAGCCGTTAGGATTGTAGTATAGCTGGCTACCGAGGGTGGATCGTCAGAGAGTTTCTGAGTTGTGTAGGAGCCGTCGGGATTAATCGACTTAAATAAATAGCTACCGAATACAAAGCCAGCATCTGAATTGGCATTCAAGCACTCCATACCGATCTCGATCGCATCGGGAAATAGATAATCATCACTGTCGAGAAAAACCAAGTAGTTACCCGTACTAGCACTTATCCCCGCATTACGAGCACTGGCAGCACCTTGGTTAGTTTGATAGATATATTTGACCGGATAGCGATCGCAAACTACTTGAGGCTCGTCTGTCGAACCGTCATCGACGACGATAATCTCTACTGCAAAATGTGTTTGTGCGAGGACACTTTCGATCGCGATGGGCAAAAATTCACGGCTGTTATATGCCGGAATCACAACAGATACCCGATCGCGAGTTGAATGAACTAGAGGTTGATGCATGAATTTTCGATCTTCGGTAGAGATTTATCTGTTTGGCAGAGAGCCATCTCCCTTGGAGCATCGTTGGCGTTAGCCGCTCGAATCAGAATCCGAATCTAGCTGTATTCAGCCAAAGATTGATTTAGGTAGTTGTGAGATACCAAGCAGATTGATTGAATTAATTCTAAAACATCTACTTTGTTTAATATGTATATTCGATTCTTGTCTAGCGATCGTCAATTTTCAACAGCCAGATGACTGAACTTAGATTGTAATCAAATCTAATATCAATTTATATGATAATCTCAGTCTAGGTTAATTGTGATATATTGGCAAACTCACTGGAAAAATATTGATATTAGCGATATTCTTTAGTGATGATAGCATTATAAATTTGGCAACCAATACAACTATCAAAAATCACTAGTTATTAGTGATTTAGATCACTGCAAAACTTTATCCAACCTCTTACTTTACGCTCGGAGCGATCGCATGACCGATCTCGGAAAAACAGACACCACAGACACTCGGTGGCAGACAGAAGATATCAGGGCTAGAAATCTATCAATTCGGTGGTGGACGATCGCCAATGGGGTAAAAGTACTTGCTTTAGTATTACTAGATACAGCGATGTTGTATCTCTCGTGGTCGATTGCAGATCGCCTGGGCACGCCAACTGCTGGGGTACATATTGCCGATGCGATGATTCTGGTGGTGGCGGTGGGGATTGGTACACTTACAGCATCGGGATTTTATGGCTCTGATGACAAACTACACAGATTTTCCAAATTATTTAAGACTTTAGCACTAGCCCAAGTAATTGAATTAATTGCTGCTTTTTTCTACCAACCTGGGATTTGGGTGTCTCGATCGGTATTTATTATCGCTTTAATTCTCAATTTCCTGTTTATTGGCAGTGCGAGAATGATCTTCGATAGCATCGAGGTCGAGATTCGCAAGCGCAATCCAGTTTTTAAGCAATCAATTGTCCTGATGGGCAATCAGAATGATATCGAGCAGGTGCGAAAATTGCTCAAGCGATCTCAGCGATTTAAAATCGATAGTATTGTCGATCTATCAATTTGGGATGTCCAAAGTCAATTAGATGAGATTCTTTCTCAGATTCGATCGCGTAAAGTTAGCGAAGTATTTATCTGTTCACCCCAGTTAATCGATAACCAGATTATTTTGTTTTGGAACTTGAAATCAGCCGGAATTCATCTGAGAATGGTGCCAACAGAACTTCAACTGCCCCAAAGATCTGCTGAAACCAAGATGATCGAGGAAATCCCGACGATTCGGTTCAAATCTTTGCCGATATTTGGGTTTAATTTTTGGCTGAAACGGATCCTAGATCTATTAGCAGCACTGGCGATCTTGTTGGTACTGTCACCCGTGCTATTGACGATCGCATTTCTGGTCAAGCAAACTTCTCCTGGCCCAATTTTCTATCGACAGTACCGTGTTGGCTTAAAAGGTCATCGCTTTCAAGTCTGGAAATTTCGGACGATGGTGGAAAATGCCAGTGAACTTCAGAAAGCCTTAGAAGCTCAAAATGAAGTCAAGGGAGGCGTTTTATTCAAAATTAAAGCAGATCCTCGGATTACCAAAATTGGCAAGTTCCTGCGTGACTATAGCCTGGATGAATTACCCCAGTTGATTAATGTCTTGCAGGGTCAAATGAGCCTGGTGGGGCCGCGTCCGCTGCCAATTAGAGACTATGAGCTGTCGATCCAAAATGCGGCAGAATTTTCCAGAGATCGGTTCTTGCGGTACGAGGTATTGCCTGGAATCACGGGATTGTGGCAAGTCAAGGGACGTGCTACTGTTGAATCTGACGAAATTTTTTACTGGGATATGGTCTACATCCTGCAATGGTCTTTGGCTCTAGATTTAAAGATCTTATTTCAAACAGTGAAAGTGGTGTTATTGAAAGAGGGGTCATGTTGAGCTAAAAATTGATGATGGTTGTAAAAATTAAGTTGACTAGTTCTTGCCGTTGGCGCAGCCTACAGTTAGGTAATCGATCGTTACTATCAGTAATTATTGGCAATTTTGCTGGTGATGGTCGAGCAAAAAACAAGTAACTACAACTCCCGTTGGCGTTGGCGGTAGCGGAGCATTTGCCCTAGCAATAAGCCTACCGTTAGGTACAGCCTTTCCTTTGGAAAATCGAATCGCTGCTATATTTTAGGATAGACTACTCAACTTCTCTTCAGATCGAGGGCAAAAGAAATGCTGGAAACTAGCACCAGTGGGCTAAAAAGTTCGTTGACTCTTGGTCTGCCTTTGGCAATCGAATCGATTAGCTACTGGCGGGATAAATTAGCTGGGAGCATCCCATTACTAGATTTACCTACAGATAGATCGCGCCAAGCTGCAATAACTGGCGGGTCTGGAGTTCGGGTCGTGTTCCTAGCCCAGAAGCTAGTGAATTCATTAGAGACGATCTCCCGCGATCGAGATGTCGATCTGTTTGTGATTCTATTGGCGGTCTTTAAGGTTTTAATTTACCGTTATGTCGATCGGCAAGACATCCTAATTGGTTCGCCAACTAATCATCCTAGCCACAGCTCGACAGTCGATCTAGTGGTGTTTCGGACTGACCTATCCGGAAGTCCAACTTTTGGGGAGGTATTAGACCGGATTACGCAAGTTGTGGCAGGGGCATCCGCGCATCAAGTACCATTCGATCGACTGATTGAAGCACTAGAAATCAAGTGTTCCCCCAGCTATCATCCCTTGGTTCAAGTGATGTTTAGCTTGGAACACAACGCCAATTTGCCAAGTCTAGCCAGCTCGACCGTTGGCGAAGAGCTATCTCCCTTGGAGCATCAATTCCAGATTGATTGGACTCCAGCTAGTCCAAATGTATTCGATCTAGCCCTCAAGCTCGAATACAATGCAACAGGGATCTGCTGTCATTTTGAATACTCTACAGACCTATTTAACGCTGACACAATCGATCGAATGGCGATGCATTTTCAGACGCTCCTAGCAGGGGTCGTCACTAACTCCCACCAATCGATCGATGAGCTACCTTTACTCACAGATTCAGAGCGACAGCAGTTACTAGTCGAATGGAATCAAACTCAAACGGACTACCAAAGTTTATGCATTCATCAGTTATTTGAAGCACAGGTAGAAAGCACCCCTGATAATATTGCAGTCATCTGTGAAAACCAAGAAATCACCTATCGAGAACTAAACAATAGGGCAAATCGAGTAGCAAATTATCTGCGAAAACAAGGAGTTGCCCCAGATGTCCCAGTCGGTATCTGTTTGGATCGGTCTGAGGCAATGATGGTGAGCCTGCTCGGAATTCTCAAAGCAGGTGGAGCATATGTACCTCTAGATCCGAGCTATCCCCAGGATCGATTGACTTACATGGTGACAAACTCTGAGATTAGAGTCCTGATTACCAGCGATCGGTTTGGTTCGATCTTACCAAAATCCGATCTTCAGGTCGTGTTTGTAGAAACTGACTGGGATCGAATAGACCGAGAAAATTCGGATAATTTGGGCACTGAAGTCCAACTAGAAAATTTAGGCTACACGATCTACACTTCAGGCTCGACTGGTCTACCTAAAGGTGTCGCCATGACCCAGCGTGCCCTGTGCAACTTGATCGCGTGGCAAATAGCCCAATCAAAGGCAAACGATCGAGCAAAAACCTTACAATTTGCGCCGATTAGCTTTGATGTCTCTTTTCAGGAAATCTTCTCCACTTGGTGCGCTGGGGGTACCTTAGTCTTAATCTCTGACGAAATTCGTCGCGACCCCTTCGCCTTATTGAGTTTACTCGATGATTACTCGATCGAGCGACTATTTTTGCCCTTTGTAGCACTACAACAGTTAGCTGAAGTAGCTGTCAATCATCAATTATTTCCGCAACAGCTCAAATCGGTAATCGTTGCTGGCGAACAATTGCAGATTACACCAGCGATTAGCCAATTTTTTAGTACTTGCGGTACTTGCACCCTGCACAATCATTATGGTCCATCAGAAAGTCATGTCGTCACCGCATTTACCCTCACAACTCCAGTCGAAAATTGGTCGGCATTGCCTCCCATCGGTCGTCCGATTGCCAATACCCAGATGTATGTGCTAGACGGTCGGATGCAGCCAGTACCAATTGGCATCGCTGGAGAGCTGTACATTGGCGGTGACTGTCTGGCTAGGGGCTACTTCCAGCGGCCAGAGTTGACAGCAGAGAGATTCATCGTGCATCCCTTTAGTCAAGATGGCCGCGCGCGTTTATACAAAACTGGTGATTTGGTTCGGTACTTAGCGGATGGCAATATTGAATATCTTGGACGCATTGACAACCAAGTAAAAATTCGGGGCTTTCGGATTGAATTGGGAGAAATAGAAACTTTGCTGAGTCAACATCCAGCCCTCTCTCAAGCTACCGTTATTGTGAGGGAAGATAGTCCTGGCAATAAACGACTGGTAGCTTATTGTGTGATTAATGCTGTCAGAGATGAGTTAAGTTCAGGCGATCTATCGATTCAGATCGAGGAACTGCGTAGTTTCATGGTGCAAAAAGTCCCAAGCTATATGGTACCAGCGTTTTTTGTGCTATTACCCGCCTTACCTATGACTCCTAGTGGGAAAGTCGATCGCCGCGCTTTGCCAGTGCCAGACTACACTAGACAAGATTCAGCAGTGACTTTTGTCGCGCCCCAGGATCGGATTGAAATTAAATTAACTGAAATTTGGCAGCAAGTTCTAGATCTTAAGTCGATCGGTATTAAAGACAATTTTTTTGATTTGGGCGGAGACTCATTACTCGCAGTGCGTCTCCTGGGCGAAATCGGCAAAGTATGGGACCAAAAATTGCCCTTGGCGACTTTCCTCGCCGCACCGACAGTCGTACAATTTGCCACGATTCTCCGCCAAGAACAAAGATCCCCAACCTGGTCATCATTGGTCAAAATCGCATCCCGTGGCTCCAAAACTCCCTTATTCTGCATCCATCCCATCGGTGGTAACGTGCTGGAATATTATCCCCTAGCGGACCTGCTCGGACTGGAACAGCCGATCTATGGGATTCAATCACAGGGTCTGGACGGGATCCAAGCTCCTTTGACTCAGATTGAAGCGATGGCAGCTAGCTACATTAACGAAATCAAAACGGTGCAGCCAGATGGACCTTATTTACTAGTCGGTTATTCTTTTGGGGGCTTAATTGCTTTTGAAATTGCCCATCAGCTAGCAAGCCAAAGCGAAAAAGTAAACTTATTAGCTTTACTAGATACTGAATCACCGAACTTGCTCGACGTTCGTCCCTCATTATTTCCAACGGTAAGTATTCATCTTCAGAATCTTCAGCAACTGAATATTCAAGAAAAAATCCAGTATGTCAAAGATCGGATCGTGTTTTGGCTGATGTACCAAAACAGAGCAAATAGTCAAAAAGAGTTTCTGCTAGATCATTGGCCAGTAGATTTACCGCCAGAATATCTCAATGTTTTAGAAACTAATTTTCAAGCTGGTGAAAATTATATTGGGAAATTTTATCCTGGCAAAATTACGCTATTCCGTTCTTCAATTCAACCTATTAACCAAGCTCTCCATCCCGACTTGGGCTGGGGCGATCTTGCTGATGCTGTCGAGATTCACGATGTCCGTGGTCATCATAGTAATTTGTTGAAGGAGCCATGTATTAACGTTCTGGCTCGGCAGCTCAAACTGTGTATCGATCGATCGTGACCGCTCGGATCTTGTCGATTGCCCTTGGCACGCTCCGCGAACGATGGGATAATAGCCTGTCAACTGCTAATATTCAAGGGCAACAGACTTTATGGCACGCTACGATGTATATGGACTAGGAAACGCGCTCCTCGATGTCGAATGTGAGGTCAAGCCAGAAGTACTGGTAGAACTAAACATCGACAAAGGTGTGATGACGCTACTGGATGAAGCCAGTCAGGACAAAATTTTGAACCATCTCGGTAATCGCGCCACCAAACGAACTTGCGGCGGTTCTGGGGCGAATACCATTGTGGCTGTGAGTCAGTTTGGAGGCAAGACGTTTTACTCTTGTAAGGTTGCCAATGATGAACCTGGTGAATATTATCTTCAAGATTTACTAGCCACTGGTGTCGATACCAATCTCAAACTTCATCCGCCAGAGCCAGGAATTACGGGTAAATGCCTAGTTTTTGTCACGCCAGATGCAGATCGGACGATGAATACATTTCTGGGGATTTCCTCGAATTTATCGGATCTTGAGCTAGTACCGGACTCGATCGCCCAGTCCACTTATACTTATATTGAGGGCTATTTAGTTACTGGTGAAAATAGCAAGCAAGCGGCTATTAAAGCCAGGGAAATTGCGATCGATGCAGGTCAAAAAGTTGCGTTAACTTTATCCGACCAAAATATGGCAAAGTTTTTTAAACAAGGACTGCTCGACATGATTGGCTCTGGAGTCGATCTCTTATTTGCCAATGAAAGTGAGGCATTCGAGCTAGCTGGCACCGAAGATTTAACCAAATCGATCGAGTACTTAAAGACCATCGCCAAGACTTTTGCAGTCACCCTCGGTGCAAAAGGTTCACTCATTTTTGATGGTCAAACACTGATTGAAATCGCTCCGTTTCCAGTTCGGGCGATCGATACTGTCGGTGCGGGTGATATCTATGCGGGGGGTGTCCTGTACGGCATCACCAATGGTCTAGACTGGACGACAGCAGGGCGATTGGGTTCGCTAGCCTCTGCTAAGTTAGTTACAGTCCCAGGGGCAAGGATGGCTACAGCCGATCTTCAATCTTTACTAGCGGAAATCAAAAGTAAGTAAGTAAGTAAAACTAGTGTCACCAAAAACCCGACAAGACAGGGCACCCCTACAGATAACTTGTAGGGGTGCCCCTTGTGGGTACCCTAGATCTACGCTTAGTAATAGTCGATATGTCTTGGGGCAAGAGGTGAGTTAGTTAATGTTAATTAAAAATTAACCGATCTCATTGTGTTTGTTGGTAGCAAGCCAATTACCTTCGGTAATGTTGCTACCTGCTGAGAACCGAGAATCAAACCACCAAGATTGCTGCTCTGACTGACGGAGACCCAAGATTGACCGATTGCCGAAATCGAGCCGCGCGCAGTCATGAGCGGTACATATTTGTTGCTTTGACCACTGGTTGCGGTAGTTAGACTCTTTCGGACTTGTGGGGTGAGCGCGCTCGCTACATTAGCAGGCTTACTAGCTACAACTGTTTCCCCAGGAATGCTAAACTTGGCGACATTCGTGTAGGATTGAGCGGTCGCTAACCGAAGGCTAGCTGTAGTCACCGATGCAGGTGCAACTAGCTCTGATGGGGAAACCAACTTAGTTAGAGCAGATATCGATCGAAAGTTCCGTCCAGTTGCTTTCGATACTGGGACGACTGAAACTTTGATACTGCCGTCGAGGTTGTTACCCAATAGTTGCTGCAATCCATTGGGGATAGAGGCAACTGGATTGATGGAAATGGTACCGATCGATTTCAAGTCCCGCGATGCAGTTTTAATTTCGGGAGCACGACTAGCAACGGTTGGAGTTGCTTGGAGCTTCTCCATCAATTCTGGGCGAACTACTGGGAATGGAGTAGCTACTGTTTCAGTTTTGTTGGGTGCTACTGCGACTAGATTTACTGGAGTGCTAACTTTCGCAGTTACCACTGGCTTAATAGTCGGTAAAATCTGGCTGGATACTCGAACATCCCCAGTCCCGATTGCCAAACCAGGTACTACTACCTGGTTTTTAACTGTGGTGGTTGGAGTCAAAGCTGCGGCGATCGATTGTCGGATTTGGACTGGCTTCTTTGCCTTAGCCGAAAGCTGCTGGAATCTCACAGGTGCTCCAGTAAAGCTTGCCAGTGGATCGAAATTTTGAGTTCCCTTGGCGGTTGCCACAGACGGTTTCGAGCCGATTGCCATCGTATCGATCGCTAGTTGACGAACTGCTAGATCGGGGCTTGTGGAAATCCCTTTTAGTAGTGCTCGGTCGATATTTGTACCAGTAGATTTGACACCACTCCAAGTTGGATAAGGTGCGGGTACTTTAGTGGCAACGGTTGTGCTTGAATTAGGTGCTGCACTAGAACACAGTGGGTTAGATAGGACTAACGCCGTTCCCAAAATACCAAGACTAGGTTGTAACCAGGTGAGCCAAATTTTTGACATTTTGAATTAACTCTATAAATAATGGAAAGTTTTAGATATTGTAGCTTGCCTGTAACTAATAGTTACGCTTAAATTTGGCAAGTCGTCAATCGTAGTTTTGGCTGATTTTACCCAAAATAGAGAAATTAACGTCTAATTTTTAGGTAAATCGGCTGTGGGAACAGCGATAGTGACCAGAATCTGACTTGAGTTTCCAGCTTGGATCGGCAGGATACATTCAATGATTGATACAATACCATACTTAGTTAATCCTAAGTAAGTCGGTGCTATTGCGATCTTATAGCTACAATCGTATCATATTTTTTTTACCGCCTCATCCGTATTTATGCTGGCATCGCCCACAGTTCGATCGCGCCAAGCTGGCTACCTGTCAGTAAATACTCGGAATCTGCTTGCCAGCCTAAGGCGGTAAATCGATCGGTGCCAGCGGTGATGATTTGGTGAATTTCGCCCGCTACCGACCACAAACAGGTATGACCATCCGCACAACCAGATGCGAAAATTGGGTGCTGAGGATGGGCTGCAAGGGCTGTCACAATGTCCTGATGACCTTCTAATTGCTGACCTTCCCAAGCTGTGGCATCTGATGTTAATTGCCACAGGACGATCGCTATGCCACTAGCAACAGCTAGACAGGGGGTGCTGGATGCGATCCAGACGATTTGGCGAATTTTGCCAGGACAGCCTGTGAGCGTCCATCGCTCGGTGGGATTGTGCCAATCGATAATAGTCACAGTGCGATCGAGATTGCCAGCAGCTAGGTAGCAGCCATCTCTAGACCAAGCAATCTTCAAACTCGCTGTGTCAAGCTCGATCCGTTGAATTGGTGCCTTGCTGTCTTTGTCTGCCCAGATCTGGATGCCTTTGTATCCAGCCATTGCCAGGTACGCGCCTGTGGGGTGCCACGCTAGATCGAAGATTGAAGATTTGTCGAATTTATCAGTGGCGATTTCCCTGGCTGTGGGTAGGTCCCAAATGCTCAACTGCGAACCAAAACCGATTGCGAGCTGGGATTCGATCGGATGCCAAGCCAGATGCTCGATCCATTTACCGACAGTAAGCTGATGAATTAACTGTGGTGGCTGGTGGACATCGGCACAGTCCCAAATTAATAGTTGCCCAGATTGCCCACCCGCAGCTAGCCACCGACTATCGGCACTAAAAGCAATGCAATCGATCGACTGTCCATCGCCCACCTGCAATTTGACTAAATCTTGCTGTCTGGGATTCCACCCGATTTCGCCTGCTGCCGAGCTTGCCGCCCAACTCTGACCATTTGGCGCACAGGCGATTGCTGTGACTAGATCGTCAAGTTGACCTTGCCACTCTAGCTGTAGTTCCGACTGCCAGTTTGTCACTATTTAGAAATGTAAACAAATTACCAGCAGTAATGCCTAATCTTAAAGTTTGAGGTTAGGATATCACTGCTGGTAATTGGGTGAAATATGGCTCAAGTCAGACTTGAACTGACGACCAAGGGCTTATGAGTCCCCTACTCTACCGACTGAGCTATTGAGCCAAGGCATTTAACGTATACTAGTATAGCATGAAAAATGCAGTTAAAGCACCAGCACCACTAAAATGGTTTAGCTTCGGGCTGGAAACCTAGCTATTGGCAGGCAGATGCGCGATCGGATTGACGGCACTTCCGCCAGTCGGACGAATTTCAAAATGCACATGGGAGCCAGTACTATGCCCAGTGCTACCCATTTCCGCCAGTTGTTGACCTTGACGAACGGTTTGACCGACACTGACCGAGAGCCGACTATTGTGGCCGTAGCGAGTGGTAGTTCCATCGCTGTGTCTGAGTTCGACTAGGTTGCCGTATCCACCAGAATTCCAACCTGCCGAGATCACGGTACCATCGGCTGCGGCGTTGATGGGGGTACCAACAGGGCCAGCAATATCGATGCCTTTGTGCATTCGACCCCACCGTCGTCCGAATCGAGAGGTCAGTTTGCCTGCGGCTGGCCAAGAAAAGCCAATTGTGGTCGTACCTGGTGAGGTGGTAGAGGGAGAGTGGTCTTCATACTCTTTGGACTCGCCTTCATATCCACCTTGATTGAAAGCGGCTTGTCCGGTAGCAACAGGCTTAAAAGCTTTAGTTTTTGGCGAAGATACATCGATCGTGACCGAAGCTTCACTGCCAAATTGTGAACTGCTAGGATTAGCTGGATTCACATAACGGGTCGGAATCGACTGGGCAATTAGTACCGACGATTTGTGTCCGTATTTGGCCTGCATTGCTGAGACATCTGTGTGTAACTGAGCAACGGACAAATCGGAAGCAGATCCAGATTTAGTCAACTTTGTGGTCGATTCAGCGGCGACGGCAACAGTATCGACATTGGTGGTGGGGAAACTAGCTATTCCCACTAAAACTGCTAGTCCCAGCATCATCAGTGATGCGCGTCTCCGGCGGTCTGCAAACAGAGTGGCAATCTTGACCAATCCCGATGATTGGACGATCTCTGCCGACGATCGACTGGCTAGCTGGTTACTAAGAGCTTTCGGGGTATTGACTAATTCAACTTTCTGTGTAGCTTCAGGTTTCAACGAAAATGACCTCCTAACGTTTGAGTACAACAGTAGTCAGCAAAGTGAATCTATCTGGATAAATTTGCTGCTAACTGACTTCCAACTCCATTCACACCAAAAATAATATTGACAAAACGACAGTTATCAGACTAGCTCATTTTTCGGTTGGATTTTCGCGCTCGATCGATAGATCGATTCAGCGAATCACAACCAATTGCCGTATGTCAGTAGCGATCCCTATCGCTAACGCCACTTTAAGTGAAGATGCCACAATTTGCAAGGTTATTTGTCAAAGATCGATCGACGATCGCGATCTTTCTGCACTGATATACCTAACCATGAGCTTTGCTAGTAAAGGATTTCAGTTCGATCGAAATTAATGATAAATGAATTAAATAAATCTGGCAGGGATCGATCGAGCACTACTATAAATCACCCGATCTTAGATTTGTCACTGTGTATTTACAGATGCTGATTCCGCACAGAGATTGTGCTGTATCAAAAAATACGAAAACTTTAAACCAACTAACTTCAATCTCGATCGTCGATCTAATTTCCCTGACGATCGATGCGATAATTGCGGCTCTAGTTCGCCAATATCTAGTAAATTAATGATATGAATTTCTTATCTAAATATTGGTAATAATTTCGTCAGATTTCAATTGAATTATCTCATTCACAGAGTGTCTGCGGAGCAGAATCGATTTGCCAGGAAATCTGAATGACTGCACCCTCGATTTTAACTGGGTTAATTCCCATTTTGACCCGATAATCTAGCTACCTGACGCTGGGCTTCAAATAAACCGACAGCCGCACTGACAGAGAGATTGAGGCTTCTTACTGCTGGCTCGCTCATGGGCAGATATACCGTTGCAGCGCATTGTTCGAGCATCTGCGCTGGTAGTCCGCTAGTTTCGCTCCCAAACAGCAACCAGTCATCAGCCTGAAACTGAAATTCAAACAGGCTACAGCTCCCCCGCACACTAAACCCGATATTACGTCCAGGCTGTTGAAGTCGAAATTGAATGAATGCTTCGATCGAATCGTGAATTTTGAGGTCAACATAAGGCCAGTAGTCTAATCCAGCTCGTTTGACAGTGCGATCGCTGATCTCAAACCCCAATGGCCCAACTAAGTGTAATTTGGTTCGAGTCGCAGCACAAGTTCGGGCGATATTTCCGGTGTTAGGTGGAATTTGAGGGTTGACTAAAACTAACTGGAGCATAAATTCAAAATTGGCTGGCGAGAAATTGAGATCTAGTCGATGTGACGGCTAAAAAATAGCTCAAGTACAGATTGAGTAAAGATTAGCGAAGATACGCTTACATTTCGCAATCTTTAGTAATATATAGATTTTCTTTATATTTCGATTTGGAGAGTTGTGAGTTGGGAGTTCTGCTAGAAAATCCCCTCCTCGGAGGGGTGCCCGTAGGGTGGGGTGGGTAGATATACGGAGCAAATCCAGTCACTATCTACCATCTACTAAACCGCTTGACAGATATAACGATCGAGTTCGACTTCCTGTTGTTCTACTTGGGAAATTGCTTGCATCAACACCGATTGAGCGTCACCAGATTTTTCATACGCGCTCAACCACTGCTGGGCGGTGTTACCCTCGCGGAGGATTTTCTTCACAGGGGAGAGGAAACAGGCAAAGCCCCGCTGTTTGGCAAATTCACGCACCTCATCATAGAGTTCGCCAATCCAGTCGTGAGCGGTAGTCGATCGACCATCCTGCCAATGTCTGAGGGTAGCATCAAGGCTGGATTTTGCCACCAACATTTCATTGGCATCGGCGAGTTCGACTAGTTCCTCAGCCGAGAGGCTACTGCTTACCAGTGGATCGAGATCGGGATTCTCCATTAGCTGCCACAATCTCGCTTCAATCAGGCTCGTGACGGCAAGCAAGGCGATCGGATCGATGATTAGGTCACAAATCCTCAATTCGAGTCGATTGAGGTTGTAGGGGCGACGATCGCCATTAGGGCGCACGGACGACCAGAGATGACGGACATTTTGCATTGTCTTTTGCTCTAGCTGCTCGTTTACCCATTTGATATGGTGGGCATGACTTTCAAACAGGGGCACATGCTTGGGAGTCTTGGGAAACAAGCCCCAGCGGGTGGAATGATAACCCGTGGGTGCGCCATTGAGAAACGGCGATCCGGCACTCAAAGCCAGATATAGTGGAGCTTCAACCCTTACCAGCCGACAAGCCCGCATCAGCAGTTCTGGATCGCTAATGCCGATATTGATATGCACGCTAGCTGTAACTACATCGGTACCGTAAGTCTGTTCGATGTAAGTATGGTAAGGATTATTGAGATCGGATCGATAAAATTTGTCCGTACCACCCAGGGAAAGGGTACTACCTGGAATCAAAGTATAGTCGCCAAGCGTCTGAAGATACTCACGTAACTGTCTGCGGGGGCGGACTAGAGCGCAGAGCAACCGCTCATATGAATTAAATGGCGCGGTGGTATATTCCACATTGCGACTATCTGGCTCGATGATAAACCCATCCAAATCTGCCACAATTCGATCGGACAAACCGACAATCTCGCCTTGGGGTGTACCAGTGTAGACTTCAATTTCAAATCCTTTGGAAAGTAGCATAGGAGTTAGGCTTTAGGAGTTAGGCTTCGGGCTTTAGGCTTTGGGCATTTATATTGATATTCATAAACAATCATAGCGGTTTTGCTTTGGCAATCCTCGATCGAAGCTCTCGATCGATCGCGGTACTTGTCTTGCCAAACGGATCGATCTCTGATAATTATAATTTTCTGACCTAAAGCCCAAAGCCTAAAACCCAAAGCCTATTCCCTAATGTCCTGCGATCGCCCATAATTGGATACTAGCTGTAAAAATCACAACGCAAGCAGCACGACGGAAAATAATGGGAGTGATTTGGGAGATCGACTTTTACTCACGCCCTTTGGTTGATGAGCGACAGAAAAAAGTTTGGGAACTGTTGGTGTGTGAAAGTCCATCGAGTACAGCACAATCGAGCAGCGAACTATTTCGTTACGCACAGTATTGTCCGAGTGATAAAGTCAACTCATTGTGGCTCGGCGAAGCCCTGCAAGCAGCCATGCTCGAAGCCAAGCAATCCCCTCAGCGGATTCGCTTCTTTCGACGACAGATGAATAACATGATTACCAAAGCCTGTAAGGATATCGGCATTCCCTCTGCGGCTAGTCGTCGCTCTATCTCTTTGCGACAATGGTTAGATGAGCGAATGGAAAATTTTTACCCTATCCAGCCCAACTATCAGGCTGTCAATAGTGCGTCCGTGCAGATGTTTTCCGATCCGCCTCAACCCCTACCCGAAGCCCTCATCGGTGAAAAGTGGGCATTTGTAAATTTAGCAGCCAGTCAATTTGCTGACATGAGCGATTGGCAAATTGGTTTTGGTGAATCCTTCCCACTCGAAATGTTTGGAATTACCCCCGACATGCAGATTCCAGGCTTGATTCTCTATTCCGCACGTTCGGTACCAATGGCAGCTTGGATGTCGGGACTAGAAATAGTAGCTGTAGAATATCAACCAGCCCCAAAATCAACGCTGTTGCTAGAAACAGGTGCGAGTGAAAGCTGGATCTTAGCCCGCCTCGATAGCACCACCCAGTCAGAAGCCGCCCGCTTTGAAGCCAGCAAACAACAGTCCAAAGGTGTCCACTTTATCGCCATCCAATCCAACCCTGAGAGTGAGGAATTCGCCGGATTTTGGCTACTTTATGATAGTTAGGCTTTGGGCTTTAGGGATTAGGCTTTAGGGATTAGATCTGTAGGTTGGGTTGAAGAATGAAACCCAACACACCTAACTGGGAGTTTAGAGTTGGGATGTTAGGGATTAAAGTTTCCATCCCCCCACACTCCCCACACCCCCCACACCTCCCACACTCCCCACACTCCCCACACTCCCCACACCTTCCACACCCCACGCCCCACGCCCCAAAATGGACATCGCCGAACAACTCCTAGATCTAGCTCTCAAAGCGGGTGCAGAAGCAGCAGAGGTTTATCAAGCTCAATCTCTAGCTCGTCCAGTTTTTTTTGAGGCGAATCGGCTCAAGCAGTTGGAATCGACTCAGAGTGAGGGAATTGCGCTGCGGTTGTGGAAAGATGGTAAGCCTGGAATCGCAGTTGCCTATGGTGCAGTTGAGCCGAGTATTTTGGTTGCCAAAAGCATTGAATTGTCAGCACTCAACGATCGAGAAACCCCTGAATTAAATGCAGCCAATCGGAATATTTATCCCGACTTAGGCACTACAATTTCTACCGAAGAATTGTTAGCGATGGGTAAAGAATCGATCGAATTAGTCCGATCGAATTTCCCTGATGTTATCTGTAGTAGTCAGTGGGACTGCGATATCGAAACCACCAGGCTAGTCAATAGTCTGGGACTAGATTGTAGTTATAGCGATACTACGTTGAGTGGCTATCTGGCTGTAGAATGGATTCGCGGCGATGACTTTTTGAGCGTGGGTGATGGTCAGACTCAAAGAGGTGAGTTGGATCCGGTTAAAATCGCCCAAAGTATCATTAAGCGGTTGGAGTGGGCGAAAAATAATGTTAAGCCACCGACGGGAAAGGTGCCTGTTCTGTTTACAGCCAAAGCTGCCGATATGTTGTGGGAAACAGTCGAAGCAGCAATGAACGGTAAGCAAGTGTATGAAGGAGCTTCACCCTGGAGCGATAGATTGGGACAAACGGTGATTTCGCCCCTGCTCACGCTGATGCAGCAGCCCAATTGGGGGCCATATAGTTGTCCCTTTGATGATGAGGGTTCGCCCACACAGTCTTTGACGCTAATTGAGGACGGGATGCTGAAACTATTTTATACCGATCGAACGATCGGTCGTCAACTCGGCTGTGGCTCGACTGGCAATGGCTTCCGGTCTGGCTTGGGCAGTTATCCCACCCCCGATCTCGTCAATTTGACCGTAGCACCTGGCTCGATAAGCTTTCCAGAATTAGTCAAACAGCTTGATTCAGGCATTATCATCGACCAAATTCTGGGGGGTGGAGCCGGAATGTCTGGCGATTTTTCGATCAATGTCGAACTAGGTTATCGCGTCCGCAATGGTGAAATCGTCGGCAGAATTAAAGATACGATGGTCAGTGGCAATGTCTATACTGCCCTCAAGCAAGTTGTCGCCGTCGGCGCAGATATCGATTGGAATGGCCCTTGTCACACGCCATCTTTGATTGTGGATGGGTTGTCGGTGACGGGCAGAGGTTAGGGTTTAGGGGTTAGGCTTTAGGCTTTAAAACCGAATGTCCAACTAATTCGCTCAAGCCTAACCCCTAAAACCTAAAGCCTAATTTAAAAGAGAGTTATTCTCAATAAGGCTCCCTTGTTGCAAATAGGTTAGTAGTCAGATATGATGAATACTTACCATAAAATTGGGTGATGAGTATGTCATTCTACACAGCAGACTCTCTCAAAGCTGAACTGCATGAACGGGGCTGGCGACTCACGCCGCAACGAGAAATAATTTTGGATATCTTCCAAAACTTAGCCGCAGGAAAGCACCTAAGTGCTGAAGAACTGTGCGATTTGCTTCAAACAGAGGGACATGATATTAGTTTGTCCACCATCTACCGTACCGTCAAGCTGATGGCGCGAATGGGAATTTTGCGAGAACTAGAACTGGCAGAAGATCATAAGCATTATGAAATCAATCAGCCGCACCATCATCATCACCACTTGATCTGTGTGCGCTGCAATCAAACGATCGAATTCAAGAACGACTCTGTACTAAAGATTGGCGATAAAACTTCCAAAAAAGAAGGTTATCACTTGCTCGACTGTCAGTTGACAATTCATGCGGTTTGTCCCGCTTGTCAGAGGTCGATCTTGCCCGTATGATCGGTTGGTGCGTAGCGTAGACTCTAGAGGGCGGGCATGAAGCACCGCCCCTACAGGCTAATGCTACGTCAAGGAACTCAAATAAGATCGCTATGTCAACTACTCCCTTCTTGCCAGAAGAATATAGATAATACTTCGATCCTATTACTGTCTGAGATCTTTTTTTAACCGCAGAGGCGCAGAGAGCGCAGAGGGCATAAAGAAAAGGCCGATATATAGTCTTTGAACGGGGAGAGATTTATTTAATCCTACCTTGATTTACGTTTTGGAATGGGTCTGTCTCCCGAACTACTAGTTATATTAAAAGCCATGTTGTAGATTAATTCATGAGTCCGTGCAGACTTGAATAAATCCACCACAGGTTGGGGATAATCAACGCCGATATTCACCCCAAATCGATCTTGCTCTACAGGTAAAAGCTTCCACGGCTCGTGTACTTTTGCTGCTGGAATTTGCTCCAACTCTGGCAACCAATGTTTCACATATTTGCCATCTCGATCGTAATCTCCAGACTGTTTGGTAATATTGAAAAAGCGAAAACCACGAGCATCATTACCGACACCTGCCGTATAGTTCCAATTTCCCCAATTGCTACAGACATCGTAATCAATCAGTACAGATTCAAACCATTCAGCTCCCATCCGCCAATCAATTCCTAGATTCTTAGTTAAGAAACTTGCCACATTTTGTCGCCCCCGATTGGACATAAATCCAGTTGCGGCTAGCTCGCGCATATTCGCATCTACCAACGGAAATCCCGTCTTGCCTTCCCGCCAAAGGTCGAATCTTGGCCAATCTTGCTTCCAAGTCAGATCCACACCTTGAAGTCCAGATTGCTTGAAAATTTTAGTACCATGTTTTGCACAAATAAACCGGAAATAATCTCGCCACAATAGCTCAAAGACTAACCAATAAGTCGAATCATTTTCAATCCGTTCATTTTCATATTTATCGATTTGTTGGACGATATATCGTGGTGATAAACAACCCAAAGCCAGCCACGCTGAAAATTTGGAAGAGTAATCCGCGCCTAGCATTCCATTGCGGGTTTCTTTGTATACTCGTAACTTGTCACGCTGCCAAAAATACCGATCCAATCGATCGATCCCCGCAGTTTCGCCGCCCTGAAACGTCAAAACTCCCCGTGAATCGACTTCAGGTGTCTCTAGTCCTAATTCTGCCAAACTAGGCAATTTACCAGGATCTAAATCTATAGGTAATGACGGTAGGTTAGTTGGAGTAGCCAAAGGCATTTGGATATTTGCATCTCGCTCTACGTCCTTCCGAAACTTGGTAAACAATTCGGGAATATTTGGGAGATTAAACGGTAAATCCTGAAGTTGATAGAGGGTCTGACCCCAAAAAGATTTACAATTGACATTAATCTGCTTTAAAGCTTGCTCCAACGCCGTACTTACTGCAATTTCTTCGGCAGTAACTTCCCGATGATAATATACGTCAGTAATGCCTAGTTGCTCTACTAATTGAGAGATAACTACTTCTGGTAATCCGCGTCGGATAACTAGATTACTGCTCTGAGCTTGCCAAGATTTTTGCAAATCGGCAATACTTTCAATTAAGAATTGGGCGCGAAATCCACCTGTCTTCGGAAATCCAAATCTCGTCTGACCGAAATGTCGATCGTCAAAGCAATAAACTGGAATTACGCTAGCACCATCAGCTAGAGCCTGAGTCAGAGGTAAATGGTCATGCAAGCGAAGATCGTTACGATACCAAAGTAGAATCCGTTTAGCAGCCATGATTAGGATAGTTGATAGTTGATAGTTGATAATTGATAGCGCAGTATCTCAGGGAAGAGACAACCCAACAGGTTTAAGTCATGGTCGATTTGGATTAACCTCGTAATATAAGTTAACATATCTGGCCATGAAAAAGCAGGCATCACGCCTGCTCGATTGTTACCCCTCAAAGATAACTTTGAAATTATGACTCATCCCGATCCCGTCCAGCCTAACTATTGGCCGAAAGCGATCGATCGTAGATCGTCGATGCAATAGTAGTGGGTGTAGAATGAGGCTGAGAATATTGGTTCCAAAAAGATGCTAGTTCTCCAGCCTTATTTCGCCATTCAGGTGAAATCTGGTACATCCGACGCGGACGACCGCGACCTGCAACTTTTTTCCAATAGCCGACAATAGTACCGGAAGCTTCCAAGAACTTAACCGCGCTGTATAAAACAGTATCTGAGAGCCGATAGATCGAAGATTCATGCTCCAATCTAGCAATCAATTCAGTACCGTAGGAATCATCCTGAAGCAAAATATCGAGAATATAACATACCGCCAACTCCTGGTTAAGATAGAGTGGTGGCGGATTACGGAAAAAGCAATAGATATCTTCAAAATTCATAGCTGTTACCACCTTATAATGTTGGTGTTCCAATCTTTACTTAGCTCAACAGCCGAACAGGGCAGCAAGCCAAGCTAAACTTGACAAAACTAGACTAAAGAGAGCACCCACTTAAATGTCACGAGGATGACTGATGAGTTAGACAAAATATACTTACTTAATATTTAGCTTAACTCATTCAATTTACTCGAAGGGATAATTATTCTATTTTCTTTTGAATTCCTTAACTAATATTTATGTCAAATTCAGAAATTAACGACAATACGCCGCAAACTGTCAAGAAAATTGCTGCTCAACTCTGGCGGGTGGGCTGGGCTGGGTTTTGGCTTCAACTTGTTTTAGCGGTGGTATCGACGCTGATTTTTCTGTTTGCGGCTCCGTCTGCCATCATGGGCGTGAATAATCCAGGGACAGGTGGAAGTTTGATTTTTGCGATAACAGGCTTGTGCCTGCTGTATGTCAGCACTTTTTGGTCATTTAGATATGTTGTTACTTCTCGCAAACTCAAAAATCCCGATCTCCGTCCCAAAAGAGCGGATACGATTAAACTCGTGCAGTGGGGCTTAACATCATCGATTGCTGGTATGGGTGCGAGTGTGATGGGTGCAGAATCAATCGCTGGAACTCTCCTCGGCAAATCACTGACATCTGCTGTCTCATTCGGGATGTTTAGCCCCGATGCTTTGAGCAAGATTATTCAACCTTTAGATATTTTTATTGTGTTGGCGAATACGCATACAATTACGGCGCATTTTGTGGGAATCGTCAGTGCCCTATGGTTGTTAATAAAATTAGAAAAACAAGCGTGATTAATTAATTGACTAGTTGAGGTAATACTTGATTTAATTTACCACTGCGATATCCTTCTAAATCCAATGTGACATAGATAAACCCAAAAGACTGAAAAGCTTCAGTTAATTCAATTAGACTAATATTAGCTACAAACTTTTGGATTAGATCGGCGGGTAATTCAATTTTGGCGGTATCGCCAGTCGATCGAACGCGGATATTTTCATAGCCCAATCGCCGCAGATAAATCTCAGCTCTGCCAACGCGATTTAATTTGGGGATAGTGATCTCTTCACCATAGGGGAACCGCGAACTCAGGCAAGGTTGAGCGGGTTTATTCCAGCAGGATAATCCCAGGGATTTGGCAATCTCTCGCACTTCCATTTTAGTGATGCCCAATTCGGCTAATGGCGATCTGGCACCACGTTCTTTGGCGGCTTGGATGCCTGGACGATAATCTTGTAAATCGTCGGTATTGACACCATCGATGACATAACCATAGCCGAGTTTTAGAGCTAAAGGTTTGAGTGTGTCGTGAAGTTCACTCTTGCAAAAGTAACAGCGATTAATCGGATTGGATGAATAATTTGGATTGTCCATTTCATGGGTTTCGACAATCTGATGAGTGATCCCGATCGATCTGGCTTGCTCGATCGCATCTTCAAGTTCTTCAGGTAATAAAGATGGTGATTTTGCCGTCACTGCCACCGCTCGATCTCCCAAAACATCATAGGCAACTTTGGCAACTAAAGTACTATCAATCCCCCCAGAATAAGCAATTAATGCCTGTCCCATTTCTATAAATAAGTTGCGAAGTTGTGCTAGCTTGAGTTCTACCATTCGATCGAATCGTGACGAGATTATCACCCCAATCATATCAAATCCCCAAAATCTGTGCTTCCCCCAGTCCAGCGAACCACGAGTACAATCTAGATCTCAGGGAATTTAATGCGATTTGGACAAGATGAACAATAGTAGCTCCAGATTGATGAGATCGCCAATTTATCGTGAAGGCACCGAATTTCTCAAGCTAGCACTTCCCCTGATTGGGGTGCAACTGTCCCAGGCAGCGATCGGGTTTGTCGATACACTGATGATGGGTAGGATGGGGGTAGAAACTTTGGCAGCGGGAGGATTGGCTGCACTTACCTTTGGGGTATTTGTACATACTGCAACAGGCGTAACGATGAGCGTCAGTCCAATTGTGGCGACAGCTTATGGTGCGGGTGACAAGTCCCAAATCGAGCGCGTTGTCCAACAGGGTTGTCTGCTAGTCATTGGATTGAGCATCCCACTGTCGCTGTGTATTTACAATTTTGACTTGGTGATGCGTTATCTGGGGCAAGCAGAGACGACAGTCGTTCTGGGCAATACTTATCTAGATGTGATGGCGTGGGGATTCTTTCCTGCTTTGGGATTTTCGCTATTGCGAAGTGTGGCTGCGGCGATGTCTCATACCCGCGTGATTGTATCGATCGCAATCGGTGGCACAATCATTAATACTGTTGGCGACTATGCCCTCGGCTTTGGCAAATTTGGCTGTCCGCGCTTGGGTGTTGCTGGTTTTGCCCTAGCTAGTGTCCTCGCCACTTGGGCAATGTTTTTAGCCTTGATTGGCTATATGTTGACACATTCAGAACTCAAACACTACCAATTCTTTCACAAAATCGAGCGAGTCGATCGCCAAATTATCTCAAAGTTAATTAAAGTCGGCTTACCAATTGGCGGTGCTACTGCATTAGAAATCGGACTATTTGCGATCGTTACTTATCTAATGGGTTCATTGGGTACGGAAGTGTTAGCAGCTCATCAAATCATTCTGCAAACCATTTCGATTACTTTCATGGTACCGCTGGCAATGTCCTATGCTGCCACAATTCGAGTCGGGCAAGAAGTAGGTCAAAATAATCGAATTGGGATCATTAGGGCGGGTTATGTTGGTGCGGGGATTGGATTAGTTTTTATGGTTCTAGTGATGATCGTAATGCTAGTTTTCCCACAGCAAATCATTGGCATCTTTATCGATATTAGCGATCCAAATAATGCCAAAGTGCTGACTCTAGCAAGTGGGCTGATGATTATTGCAGCTATTTCTCAAATAGTCGATGGCCCTCAGAAAATAATCATGGGTGCGCTCTATGGACTACAGGATACCCGCATTCCGCTGTTGCTGAGTTTATTAGCTTTTTGGGGTGTGGGCTTGACCAGTGGCTATTGGTTGGGTTTCTACACTCCTCTGGGCGGTAATGGCTTATGGATCGGTCAATCGATCGGGATTGCCATTTCTGCCATTATCTTTTTCTGGCGGTTCCATCACATAGTCAGTCCAAAGTCAGTCTGAAATATCTCCCAACCATCCTAAATCTACTCTAGTTTCTAAATAAAATAGGCATATCTAAAATGATCGATCGTAATCCTAACAGCTTTGATTGGAAACAAATAATCGCCATCAGTTTTGTGGTAATTTTAGCAATTATTGGCTTCAACTCATTTGTAGTGGTCAATCCTGGTGAAGCTGGAGTCGTGAGTGTATTAGGCAAAGCATCTGATGGCGTTCTCCTCGAAGGTGTTCACTTCAAGCCGCCCTTCGCTGGAAATGTGGACATCTACGATCTAACCGTCCAGAAATTTGAAGTTCCCGCCCAAAGTTCAACCAAGGATTTGCAAGATCTAACCGCTAGCTTTGCGATTAACTTTCGGCTCGATCCAGTGCAAGTAGTGACTATTCGGCGCACTCAGGGCACACTTCAAAATATCGTCTCGAAAATTATCGCCCCTCAAACCCAAGAATCTTTCAAAATTGCTGCTGCTCGGCGCACAGTCGAAGAAGCAATCACCAAGCGGGATGAACTCAAACAAGATTTCGATTTCGCCCTCAGTAATCGACTAGAAAAATATGGGATTATCGTCCTCGATACTAGTGTCGTCGATCTAGATTTCTCGCCAGAATTTTCTAAAGCAGTAGAGGAGAAACAAATTGCCGAACAACGCGCTCAACGTGCTGTCTACGTTGCCCAAGAAGCCGAACAAGAAGCCGAAGCCAACGTCAATCGCGCCAAGGGACAAGCCGAAGCGCAACGGTTGTTGCGGGAAACCCTCACAGTAGAATTATTGCAGAAACAAGCGATCGATAAGTGGGATGGCAAATTCCCGCAAGTAATGGGTGGAAATGGCGCACTCCCATTTATCAATATCGACACCAATAAGATCAAATAAATAGAAAATATTGTAGTGGGGCTAGCATAGTGCTGTTGGTACGCGGTAGTATTGATTGACAATAGTATCAAAGCGCAATACCACGATCGTTAGTTACCAAAGTAAAGAAACTGAAAAAAATTTTAACGGGGAGGTATCTCGTGATTATCCAGGCGATATCCAGAGAACAGCTCTGCGTAAACTATTGATGATTGATGCAGCCACTTCGATTAATGATTTGCGTTCGCCACCAGGAAATCGATTAGAGCAGCTCTCAGGAGATCGATCTGGTCAATATAGCATCCGCATCAACAACAAATGGCGTATCTGTTTCAGTTGGACAGATGAAAATAATGCGATCGATCTTGAAATCGTTGATTATCACTAAATACCACAAACTATGACCACCGAACGTTTACCCATCATCCATCCTGGCGAAATTCTCAAGCTAGATTTCCTTGAACCTTTGAATATCACCCCCTATCGCCTCAGCATAGATATTGGGGTGGCTCAAACCCGCATTAGTGAAGTTATCAATGGCAAACGCGGCATCAGCGCAGATACAGCGATTCGGTTATCTCGTTATTTCAGTAACAGTGCCCAATTTTGGTTGAATTTACAAGCTGGATACGACCTCAGATTGGCTCAAGCAGAGCATCAAGCTGTATACGATCGCATTCCTACGGCCAGCGGTGTAAGTTAGTTGGTGGGCATTATCTACTTAAACAGTGCCCGCATTCCCTCTTGGCGTTTGAGAGCGAGTTTCGTCACTTGACGTTTCTCGGCTTGACGAATAATTCGATTTAGCAATTCGGTGTACACCAGCGGTGGATTTGACTTCACCCACAGATAGAAAGAGAGTGAACCAGGGAGGGTATTAATCTCATTGAAATAGAGCTGGTTGGCACTAGCATCGATGATGAAATCAATCCGCGATACGCCGGAACAGCCTAATACTTTAAACGCCTGTTTTGCATAGTCCAAAGCAGCTTGCTTCATCGCTGGATCGAGGTCTGGGGGGTCGATGATCCGCGACAAACTTGCCATGCCTTGGGATTCATTACCGCCCGTTTTTTTACCACCATCATCGCGGAGATATTTCTCTTCAAATGTCAGGACACCGCTGAGGGAAACGGGCATTTCAATCACCGAGGCAGTGATTTCATCGTCCTCTAGTACAGAAACATTAATCTCCAAAATCTCTTTGACGCAGGGTTCGACGATCGCATGGCTATCATACCGGAAAGTGTTTACCAAGCAAGCATTTAGGGTCAGCTCGTCTTTGGCAACTCCAATGCCGATACTCGAACCGAGATTGCAAGGCTTAACAAACAACGGCAGTTGTTCTAGTCCAGGTGTCGCAAAGATCTGTTCTCTGACTGAGGCTAGACTTTTCTGAGCATCCCGCCTGTCGATTAGTGCCGCAGGTAAAACTGGAATTCCCGCCGCTTTGAGCATCATCTTGCACTGATACTTGTTCATACCCAGAGCCGCAGGGAGCACGCCACATCCCGTATAAGTTGCGTCCGCCATCTCCAGCATCCCCTGAATGCAACCATCTTCACCAAATGTGCCGTGGAAGGCGAGGAAATAGATATCGATAGGTAAAACGTCGTTGGGGCGAGAATTGAGGTAGTTTAAGCCCTTACTACCAGCAATGGGTAAAAGCGCAACTTCCGTTGCTTCGGTGAGCGAACCAGGCAGACGACGATAGAAATTTTTGTCGAAGAGATTGTCACCGACGTACCAGCGTCCAGTTTGAGCGATGTAGACGGGGACGATATTGTACTGGGTAACATCGATGACGTTCATCAGTTGAATCGCTGTGATCACAGAGATTTCGTGTTCGACGGATCTACCCCCGAATAGTACTGCCAGATTTTTCTTCTTCATTGTCTAGTTCAATTATCGACCACATGCACCGACCAACATTTTACCGCCATCTGACAGCATCCCGAACTATTCGATCGAATCTGGGTACTCTAGATACATAGTTAGTTACATCGCACAATTCACGCCTTTAACGATCTGATGATTGACAAATTAATTGACGCTCCAGCAGTGGTTAGTACTTCGACACCAATGCTGTTACTAGTCCTAGTCGCTTTAGAAGCCGTATTATCGGCTGACAATGCCGTCGCCCTCGCCTCTATTTCCCAAGGATTAGCTGATGAAAAATTGCGTCGTCAGGCGTTAAATATTGGTTTGATTCTGGCTTACATCCTCCGCATGACATTGATTTTGGCGGCTACCTGGGTAGTCCGCTATTGGCAATTTCAGGTTTTGGGTGCGGCTTATTTACTCTGGTTGGTATATCAATACTTTAGTTCCAAAATGGGTGAAGATGGCGAGAAGCACGGGCCACAATTCACTAGTCTGTGGCAAGCAATTCCAATGATTGCCATTACCGATCTGGCTTTTTCCTTAGATAGTGTGGCGACTGCAATTGCCGTATCTACTGATACTTGGCTGGTAATTAGTGGTGCCACGATTGGAATTATTATTCTGCGATTTATGGCAGGATTATTTATTAAGTGGTTGGAGGAGTATACCCACTTGGAAGATGCGGGCTATGTCACGGTGGGATTAGTTGGGATCAAGCTATTAGTCAAGGCGGCATTCCCAGATATTGAGATTCCTGAGCTGTTGATAGTCTCAACGATTGGAATTATCTTTGCTTGGGGCTTTTCTCAGCGGAAAGATGCGCCGGAAGAATTATCTGATGCTGGTGAGTAGCATAACTTCTCTGGGTAATTTACTCGGTATGAAAAGATGGTGGCACCAGACTATGAATCCGAAGATCTAGTGCTAATTCATGAAAGGATTCATCTGCAATTATTGCAATACATTCAGCTAATAGTGAATATAAAAATGACTCAACATCTGTAAAGATATTGAGTCATTTTGAAGCTGATAAAACTTAGATGTAAGCTTTAACGAGTTCACTTAATCCATTGACGCTTACGCCATTACCGACTGCGGCCATTTTCCACTCTTCATTGTGGCGATAGACTTCAGCTAAAACCATGCCAGTCATGCCTTGATAATCTTGACCAGAAAGATTGAATCTTGCTAGTTCTTGATTATTCGCAGTATTTACGAGTCGAACAAACGCATTTTCAATTTGACTAAAATCTTGCTTGCGTCCTTGACAGTCATAAATATTTACGACGAATACCAGTTTCCCGATACTTAGCGGAATTTGTGACAGATCGAGCATAATTATCTCATCATCACCATCACCTGCGCCAGTAGTATTATCGCCTTGATGCACGATCGCACCTGACGGATGTGCTAGATTACCGAAGTAAATAATATTGTTATTATCGATCAGTTTGCCAGCATTATTAAGACAAATAACAGAAGCATCTAGATCGTAATCTTCGCCTGCTTTACTGCCAAGTTTGCTAAAAAAGCCGCCCTCAGGCTTGACAATATCCCAACCCAATCCACAGATAATTTTAGTTAGTCCTGGAGCTTCTTTGGATAAAGAAATTCGCTGTCCTTTTTGAAGACTAATTGCCATAGAAGATACCTGATAATTAATCGATAGTTACTACGCAGATTGATATCGATCGAGTAATTCTTTCAAACCACCCTGATAACCAGCACCAACGGCATTTAATCGCCATTCGCCATCTTTGCGGTAGAGTTCAGCCATAATCAAAGCTGTCTCGGTTGAATAGTCTTCTACCAAATCGTAACGGACAACTTCTTGCTCATTTTGAAGATTTACAACTCGCACAAATGCATTCTGAACTTGACCAAAATTTTGCTTCCGTTCTTGAGCCTCATGAATTGTAACTGCGACGACAATTTTTTCAACTTCAGCAGGAACTTGGGTTAATTTAATCTTGGTGACCTCATCATCACCATCACCAGCACCTGTAAGATTGTCACCAGTATGCTCGATCGATTTAGCTGGATCTGGACTAGTTAGATTATTAAAAAAGACAAAGTGTTTGTCGGAAATTAACTTATCGTTGCTACCAAGTAAAAATACCGAAGCATCGAGATCGAAATCAACGCCTGTATCTACCGATTTAATATCCCAACCCAACCCCACAAAAACTTCGGTTAGTCCTGAAGCGATCTTTTCTAAAGATACCCGTTGCCCTTTTGCTAATGATACTGCCATTTTAGAATAGTCCTAATTTTGCTAGATTCAGTGGTTGCAACTACATGAGACTCCGATCGCTCATATTTCAATGCTACACTAAGCATTCCCAAATTGGGACAAACAATCTCCATCCTCAAAATTGCTGGAAAAGTAGCAGATCGAAATATTATAAAATTGCTAAAATCAATAGTCCGGACAGATTTATGGAGCCAACGAGCCATACTGTAGAAGGCTGTCATAGTTAGGATGGGCTTTAATCAAAGTCTGGTCAAGCCCTAACATGGAAATAAATCTCTCAAGTAGATGCTCATTGAGTGCAAG
>JANXVE010000120.1 GCA_025351825.1 Chamaesiphon sp. 341R_metabat_111
CGATCTCCGACCATATCGGTCGCACCATGCGCGAAATCGTGCCCGATCTAGCAGATGAAGTGGAACCGCTATTCAGACAAATTTTAGCGACGGGTCAGCCATTGCTCAATGTCGAAATCAGCGGCGAAACTCGATCGCAACCAGGAATTCACCGGACTTGGCTGGAAAATTTTTATCCACTTCAAGATGATAGCGGGCAAATTGTGGGGATTAATGTTGTAGTGCAAGAAATCACCGATCGCAAACTCGCCGAATTAGCCCTAGCCGATCGCAACCAGGAGCTAGATAGTTTCGTCCATACCGTTTCTCACGATCTCAAGGCTCCCTTACGCGCGATCTCTAACCTGTCTCAATGGATCGAAGACGATTTAGAAGATCGGTTGCCACCAGACAACCAGCAACAGTTTCAGCTCCTCCGCACCCGCGTCAAACGGATGGAGTCGATGATTGATAGCTTGCTGCTGTACGCCCGCGCAGGCAGGCAAGAAGCGCAGCTAGAAACCTTCGACCTCGCCGAACTCCTAGCTGAGATTATCGACTCGATCGCCCCACCAGAAGGTTTTAGAATCGAGATTCAGCCACCGCTACCAACCCTTACGACCAAGCGGGTATTTTTGAGCCAAGTCTTGACCAATTTAATTAGCAACGCTATCAAGCACCACAATTCTGTTACCGGACGTTTAGATATTTCGGCGATCGAACATCCCGACTCTTATGAATTTATCATCAAAGATGACGGCCCAGGTATCGCCCCAGAACATCACGAGAAAGTCTTTGAAATCTTTGCAACTCTCAAAGTTAAGGATAATAGCGATAGTACGGGAATTGGGCTGGCGATCGTCAAAAAAATCGTCGAAACAGAGCAGGGCACGATTCGGTTAGAGTCCAGCTTGGGACAGGGGACAACTTTTTATGTAACTTGGCCTAAGATTCACGGCTAGAGAGGATGCGTAGATCTTTACTAGTTAAAGCATAGATCCGACGGTACCCACGAGGGGCACCCTACACAATCAACCTGTAGGGGTGCCCTTCATGGGTACCCTTAGATCTATGCTAATTACTAAATCTACTCCAACGGACTCGTAGCTACTTGACGCGCAGAGGGCAGCTCATACCATGCCAGCCAGGGATACTCATGATGCTCCCAGTGATAGCCAAAGTGATAGCAGGTGAAGAACGACAAAATCAGCGGATAATTGCTGCTGGTGGCGTGATGAGAATTGTCGGGATTGCTGGAGCGATGCGGCAAATAAGTACCAAAGTAAAATAGCTGCATCGTACTAAAAAAAATCGGCAAGATCCAGAACAACAACAGATTAGTCGCGGGAATATGTAACCCGAAATGCAGCAGGATAAAGACTGTTCCTAGTCCAAAAAACTGAATGGCGATTTGCCGCAGATCTAGGTAGCCTTTCATAAATTTTAGAAACCACAGCAAGGGATGGCAATCGTGAAAATCGGGATCTCCCGCTTGTCCGGGTTGGCGATGATGTGCCCGATGATTGACTGCTAGTTTCTGATAGTCCAGAAGCGCGTATAGTGTAACTGCAAATTGACCGATCGAGTCATTTAGTTGACGATGATTAGAAATTACCGAGCCATGAATTGCATCATGAGCGACAATAAATAATCCAGTCTGGATAAAAGTTCGGCATAAAATAGCGGGCAAAATCCATAAAGGTAGTAACCGATCGATATCGATAAATGATAGGAATAATAGGCTACTAATCCAGAGCATCACGACAACTATAGCAACTATTAGTCCTTTCCATGATGGCAAGTTTGGGTCATGCTGCACGGAGTTCTCTCTCATTAAGAAACACCATTGTTTCTGCACCCGCGCGGCCAAAAGCTGGCTCCTTGCCCTGTGGCATTTCAACTAGATACTTCCAAGTTCCACCTTCAAATTTGGAGCTTTTTATGACTCCTTCTCCACCGACAAAGCTCACTCTTCGGTTGTGTTCGTACAGCCTTGCCAGGGGAGGATTTGCACCATCCTTGATTTTTGTTTTAGTCATCGATCTTAGGTTTCCGAGTTACAGTCGATCTTTTCTAGTCCAAAAATAATGCGAGGTATTAACTTAAAATTGAACGGCAGTATCAACGATATCCATGCTTACACCTGCGTTTTTTGCAATGTTTTTTGTAGTCACCCTCAAGATAACAATTGTAAGCAGCTAACTACATCTCCCGATCGGCTGATTAATATCTACCTCTTTAGAGTGATGTCGATCGCCCGAAACCTGCCTAGATCGATCGTTGTTCACCATGTGATTTTAGTAACTAGATCTTACGATCGTGAATCGAACTCTTTTTTGCAGTCTGATAATCTGCACAGCCGATCGCTTCCTCTCGTAGTGCTTTACAAGGATGAACGGCACACTTGAGATTGTATTCACCAGTGAAAAAGAGACAGTTGCTACAGGGAATCTGATGCAATCTTTGAACCTGGATTAAACTTTTTTGGGCATTTTTCCAGACCGCTCGAAAATAGCTGAATAGACCTAATGAAACAAAAACTATCAAAGCTAGTTTGAAAATAAATGGGATCGACATAGTAACATATTTAGATAGAATTCAACAGCATGTATTTGCTAATAATCCTAAATCAATGGTCTGGATAGATTTAGGTCGTTCGCGGAGCGTCCGCTGGCGGAATCCAAATTACACCCATATAGCTCGACAAATCTCTTGAGGAGCTGCATTGTTTTGTGATTGGGAACTGCCGTCTTGGCAAATCTACCAGAAAGGTTGCGATTGGCTAACTTCCGGAGATATGGCATATCTTCAAATAAAGTCAGGTAAGAAGCAACGTGGAGTAACATTTGCAAGACTGGCTTGGGAAAAACGATCGCACTATAAATATCGATAAACAATTTGTGTGCATTGTTGCCTAGTGGCAAGATGTTGAAGACGATCGTCATCTTGCTACCATGATAGACTGGAATACTTAGCTCGATCGTGTAAGGAGTATGCAGCGTTAACTCTACTTCAACAACAGGCTGTCTCCAGATTTTCAAGAGATTTAGTGAGGGATTTAGTGTTGTCTCAAATTTAAGACTACCTCCAGTCGCGGTTGGTTCAAGCTGACCGATGTTACCAATCTTTAATCCTTTGAGACTAAAATTATGCACCGACTCCAAATGCTTTAAATTCAGCAAATGATAGACCTGACACAGAGCTGGAACTGGTAAAACGTATGATTGGCTGATGATATGATGTCGATCTAGCTGAAGCATTCTCCCTTCCGTGTGGTGGAGATAAGCTTCTTCTAGAGGCGCGATCGCATCAAGCTTATAATATTTAATTGTACTAACACTCTTTGCCTGCGAACTTTTAGTTCTCACTTTTGTCATTGTCATCGCGATCGATCCCAAGTTACAAATAGGTGTTTACAGATGGCTATGGCTGCTCGATCGATAAATTTTAAATCAACAGAAACAAGAAATCTAAATTCACATTCGATCGACCTAATTATCAATCATCAAGTAATTTAAAGGAGCGTGAGATTTAACCCCCACACTCCTTTAAATAGCTAAGTTTTAGCGATTCCTTTACACCGACCAAACTTGCAGAGCGAGCATAGTCGGTGTAAAGAGATCTAGCGAACACTGCTCGTATAGTGCATGATGTTGTAGAAGTGCAGAACGCCTTCACCAGACAAAAATTCGGTTAGAAGGGCTGCTACGAATCCGAGCATTGCAAACCGACCATTCCAGATTTCAGCTTGAGGCGTAAAGCCCCATTTCCAATCGTTACGATCTTTGTTGTTATACTCTAGTGCTTTATTAGTAGAAGTTGTCATGATAATTGCTCCAAATACTGTAGTTGTGGAAAATGAATGACGATTGACAGTTAAAACTTACTTACCTATTTGAAATGTTAGGAGTCTCTCAACCTGTACCAGCGATTCATCAATATGTCACAATCATATCAATTCGTTATCTATCTTCACATCTCTCAAATGGGTGAGTTATCAGATGCTTTAAATCTACAATTAGACGGATGAGCTATTTCGGCTGCTATTTTATTCTTAGGTTAAGAGCGGTTATTGAAAAACAATAAACGTTTATAAAAAAAGGAGAATGCATCATGTCGATCGCTATTGAAGATTCTAAGCGGACAGCAATTGCCTGTAAGCTAGCTGATATCAAAGAAATGCAAAATTTACTGATTGCTAATGAAGAGAAATTAATGTCTAGTTGCAGCGACCAGGAAATTCGCGACAGGCTCGGACATATGCTCGCAGACGATCGCAAAAATCTCGGAATTTTAGATACCGTCAGTGTTCAATATGGTGTCCAGGGTCAGCCCCATGAATCAGTCATGATGATGGTTGAAAAGATCGGTCAGTTAATGGATGGATCTGAGCTTTCACTTTACGAAAAAGTCTCTCAGCACGAATTGCTAAAACACCAGCAATTTATGTCAGGCGTTCTAATTCACAAAGCGGCTCAAGTCGTTGGCGCAGATGTGGAAGCTGCCATCACTCCCTTGAATACACTCAACTTTGAAAATCGCGCTCATCAAGAACAGCTCAAAGGCGTATTAGAAGTTCTCGGTGTGCGGGAATTGACTGGGCAAGAAGCAAAGCAGGGATTGTGGGCACGAGTTCAAGATTCTGTCGCCGCGCTTTCGGGTATTGTTGGCAGTGCTGTCACCCAAATCAGCGATAAGTCTGAACTGAGTATTCAAGACATAATTCGCATGGATCACAACAAAGTGGGTATGCTATTTACGCAAATTGAAGAAAGTAACGATCCCCAAAAAATTGAGGAGTATTTTGGACAAATCTACAAGGATTTATCTGTTCATTCCGAAGCAGAGGAACAAGTTGTTTATCCTGCCGTGCGCGCGTTTTATGGAGAAACCCAAGAACTATACGACGAACAAGCCGAAATGAAAGTGATGCTAGCAGATCTAAAATCTTCCAGCTCTTCAGACGCTGATTTTAAATCTAAAGTTGAGCGATTGAAAACTGCGGTGATGGCTCACATTCGTCAAGAAGAAAACACGATGTTTGCAGCGATTCGCACCAACTGTAGCGACGATCGGCAAGAACAGTTAGCTACGCAGTTTAAGACTGCCAAAAGTCAGCTCCAAGAGCAGCTTGCTACGTAAGCTAAAGCCAGTTTTTCACACTTAATTAGTTTGGGACTATAGGGAATAAATCTTCTTTATAGTCCCTCTTATTAGCAATCTATTGAATGTAGGAGGACTCTTTGATGACTGGACAATTATGTTGGATGCCCGCGTTTGGCAGTAAAGGGAAGTTAGCCCTGCACCTGCGACTTGAATCTTTTCACCCTTGGAGACCCCATACAGCTTTTCCTGGACTTTGTATTCCAGATTATCCGATCGCAGGCGGCTCAAAAGGCTGGGCTACTAGCCAAAAACTTTTACAGGCGGGTTGGACTGCAATCTCTACACAGCAGGCTCAACGCTCTTTCGATCGACCCATGAGCAATTTAATCGATCTAGCCGACGATGACCGATTAGCAGCTTAGATAGTTGATGTTGGAGATGATGTATAGATTTCTACCCCACCGTAGCCCTCCCCAAAGATGCGGGGCTACGGTGTATACACAAGTTGGATGGATTTCGTTTCGAGATCTAGATCCCCCCTAGCCCCCCTTTTTAAGGGCTACCGTGTATACACAAGTCTGCTGGACTTCGTTTCTCGATCTAGATCCCCCCTAGCCCCCCTTAAAAAGCGGATGTGCGTACTGTTCGGGTTCCCCGACAGTTGAGCACACCAAGCGGGGGGGAACCGGATCCGGAAGTCCCCCTTTTTTAGGGGGATTTAGGGGGATCTCTAGAGTTTTCGCTTTTCTCCATACTTTATACACCATAGAAGATGCGGGGAGGGGACAAGAGTCCCACTTTTCAAGGGGAAATTCATCCCATATTAATGCCTATTACTGGAAAGTATCGAATCGCTGACAGAGACTTGTAGTAAGTTTCCGCGTCTGAAGTAGTTCGGACAATCGATCGATTGTGATGCCAGACAAGTTGGCGACAACCAAATCGGCAGCCCCAAAATCTTGGTCTGATGTGGTTGCACCAGGTGTGGCGATCGTGGTGATGCCAGCGGTTTTGGCGGCGGTCAGGCTCACGGGAGTATCTTCGATGGCGATCGTCTCGCCAGCAGTCAAACCAAGCTGCTGAAGGCAATAACGATATGCGTCTGGGGCTGGTTTTGGTCGCTCGATCTTGTCACTGGTGACGATCGTTGCAAATCGATTGAATGGCAATAAGCCAGAGAATGCCGCCCCGATCCCATTGACATTCTCGATCGCCGTCGAGGTACAGAATGCAACCTGAATGCCTGACTGTCTACAAGCTTCACTCAGCTCCACGACACCCGTACGCGGACGCAACGGAGTGTTTTCTAGTAAGGCAACATAGTGCTTTGTTTTGGCTTGATGGAGTGCGGCAATCTGGAAATCACTAACGCCAGTGCGGAGGGGATTTGCTAGCGGAGTAGCCTTGGCAACGTTATCTCGATAGGCACGAAGCCGATTTTGACCGCCGTTTATTTTCAGTAGAGCGCGGTAGGTTTGAGCATCCCAGTTCCAATCGAGTCCGGCTTCAGCAAATGCTAGATTGAATGCCTGACGCTGGAGATCTGATGTTTCGGCGATCGTACCGATCGCGCCAAAGATTACTGCTTTAAGTTGGGACATAATTACTTACCTTGAATGATAAATTATCGATTGAATTACTGTTGTCAAATGACTCTAACTACCAAAATAACTATGACCAAATAATGCCATAGTTAGAATTCATTTGCAGTACTATTTGCTTAGATCTTTCTTTAACTCTCCAGCACTATTCTTAGCTACTTCTGGATACATCGAGCCAAATTCTTTGATGGCATCTGCGGATTGTTCGCCAATTCTTTCGAGCTTTTCACCAAGATTACCTTTGGTTTCACGCGCCTGTTGCTGCCATTCGGCGGTTGTTTTAGGTCGATTTGGGTCGCGATCCTGCTGAAGCATCTTGTCAATTTTGCCGATCGCGTCTTGCTTGCTCAGACCTGGATCGATATTATTGGTGAGGATCAGTAGACCGACAATGATAATAGCTGAAGCTTGACTCAAATACAAGCGTCTTAGTAAGGAAGTCATCTTGTCGATCGAGCCAAAAACAAATTTTTTCATAATTATCTCCTGTAACAAAACATCGCGTTTTGATTTACTTTAGTTAGTTCTTAGATTTATATATTACCAATAATAGCAACAAGAATTCCTCTATCAAAAGGCAGAGATCGATTATCCTGTTGTTTCAAATATTTACGAATTTAATTAGCAACGCGATCGTTCATCATGACAGGTCGGATCGATCGTGATTTCTTGCCGAATATCTGGTGACTTTTATGAATTTGGAGTCAGCGATAATAGAGCGGGAATTGCACCAGGAAATCACGCCAAAATCTTTACCATCTTCCAATCAATCAACCCGCAAAATCGACCTGAGAGCGAGGAAATTGGCCTAGCAATTGTCAAGAAAATTATTGAAGCCGAAGGCGGTAATATTCGCCTAAAATCTGAGCTAGGTAAAGGTACCGCCTTTTATTTTACTTGGCCGAAATCATCAAATTAATTACGATAATTTGGATCGATCCAGCAGCGTGGCAAGTTTTCGCCAGAGGCAAATGTCAAATCCTGTTTGGGGAAAGCTTGTGGGTCTTGTTCTTCCTCTCCTTCTTGAATTCTTCCCTCAATCTCATTGCGAAGCGGATTGAATAAAGTTTCTAGATCTGTAATTTCAATCAGCGTGTCAGAACTTTTATCTTGAAGAAACATTTTAACCTCTTTATTAATTATCTGGTCTTGCCCCTCCCCTCGATCCTACGGTGTATACATAAGTCTGGAGAAAAGCGAAAACTCTAGAGATCCCCCTAAATCCCCCTTGAAAAGGGGGACTTCCGGATCCGGTTCCCCCCTTAAAAAGGGGGGCTAGGGGGGATCTAGATCTCGAAACGAAGTCCATCCAACTTGTGTATACACCGTAGCCTTAGAAAGGGGAGGAGCTAAGTTGTCATTGACTACCTTTAAATCGATGAATGAATTCACCCTTGAAAATTGTTACTCTTGCTCCCTCCCCTTTCTAAGGGGAGGGCTGGGGTGGGGTAAAGATCTCCGCACCCACGCTCCCCGCTCCTACTTCACCTGTGCGCGAATAAACGAACCAGGCAACCCCCATAACTTCCTGGGCGTGCTCACATAAGCACGATGATTGAAGACATCATAATCATTGCGCTCGATCGAATCCAAAATCTGTTGATACAGCAAAAAAGCCGCCCAAACTGGCCAGCGCACATCAGGACTGAGCCGACTGATGCCGCTTTCGGCTTGCTGATAATATTTGCGGGCGCGTTGAATCTGAAACTTCATCAGAGCGCGCCAATTGTCATTCACAACTCGATCGATCAAATCTTGCTCGGTATAGCCAAATAATGCTAACTCATCCAACGGTAGATATATTCTCCCACGCTGGGCATCCTCGCCCACATCCCGCAGGATATTAGTCAACTGTTTACCAATTCCCAATGCTACCGCTTCTTCGATCGGTATATCAATCTTGTCACAATTCCACGGTGCTGTAAATTGAAGCTCATCTACACCCACGATCGAATTTGACATCAAACCCACTGTCCCTGCTACCCGATAACAGTAGAGCGACAACTCTTCAAAACTCTCGTAGCGATTTTTGCGTAGATCCATCCGCTGTCCGGTAATCATGTCCCGAAAGGGTTGAATCACCAAATCGGGAAATCTGGCGATCGTATCGACCAAGGCAACGTCATAATTATCAGTCGGATTGCCCCTAAACATTTCTTCCAACTGAGCTTCCCAGCGATCTAGCGTAGCTGGGGTTGTCTCGTCGGCATCCGCTCCATCAACCAATTCATCAGTATTGCGACACCAGGCATAAATTGCCCAAATCGCCCGCCGCTTGGGGACTGACATCAGTAGTGTCGCCAAATAAAAAGTTTTGCCGTATTCAGCAGTTATCTGACGACAGAGTTCATATGATTCCTCGGTCGATATCATTGTAGTCACGATCGGTAGGGACTTTTCCAGTTGCAACATTGCAGAGGTTTTCTAGGGGATAGGGTGGGAGCGTGGGAGCATGGGGGCGTGGGGGTGTGGGAGCATGGGGGCATGGGAGCATGGGAGCAAGACTTTGAGTATTTCTATCTCTCTATCTCCCGCGCTCCCTATCTCCCGCGCTCCCTATCTCCCATCCCCACTCCCTACGTCGCAGCAACCAACGGTTTTACTACTGCGGGTTGATAATTCGCGATCTCCTGTGCTGCAAGCTTACCAGAAAGCACGGCACCTTCCATACTGCCAAGATATTCTTGCATTGTATAGCTACCAGCAAGAAAGAAATTGGAAATCGGCGTAGATTGGCTGGGGCGGCACTCTTGTCGTCCTGGAGATGCAGTATAAACCGATCTGGGTGTCTTAACGACGATCGATTTACGTAATTTAGCTGGATTGTCTCCAGTCAAATGTTGGGGGAACAGCCGTTCTAGCTCACCCATTACTGCGGCTGTGATTTCAGCATCGGACTTATCAATCCAGTCTTTGCCTGGAGCAACAATCAGCTCTAGCATCGATCTGTCAGGATCCTCATACTCCTTACAAGCCACGCTCATATCAGCATAAACGCTGAGAATATCCGATCGTGAGAATAACAGGTGATCGATATCAGTTAACTTACGATCGAACCACAGATGCAAGTTAATCACTGGCACCCCTTCCAAGCCCTGCATTTTCTCGAAGAACTCAATCTCCCGCCACGATTTGGGCATCAGCACCTTCATCACATCGACAGGCATTGCCGATACATAAGCATCAGCCACGACGATTTCGTCCGCCGCACCATTGATGCCCCGCATCACAAAGTGTTTGACAGTCCCATCTTCATTCAGCGCGATTTCCTTCAGCGGCTTTTCCATCCGAATTTCGCCACCACGGGCTTGGAAATGCTCCACGATAGGCTGACACAAGCGTTCCGTCGGCGACCCATCTAGAAAGGCGATTTTGGAGCCATAGCGTTGCTTGAGAAACTTGTTAATCGCTGTCAACGGAATCGTCGCCGATACATCTTCAGGATTGATAAAGGTTAGAGCTTTGGATGCAGCGATAAAAATATCTGAGTTTACTCGATCGTCGATCCCTTGCAACCGCAGCCATTCCAACAGGCTGTACTTGTCCATATCTTCAACATACTTCTGTCCGCGCAGCACTGCTGGCCACAATCCCAAGGCAAACTTGATTTTTTGCTCCCACGTCAGCATGTCGTTATTTTTCAGGATCGACCAGATGACATTAAACGGGGCTGGGATGTCAGGTACACTAAAGTACGAATATTTACCTGGCTTCTCCGGCTGGTTGAAGATCAGCGCGTGTTCCTTCCATTGCAAATGATCCTCAATGTCCAACTCCTTCATCAGTTGGAGCATATTGGGATACGCCCCGAAGAAGGCATGGAGTCCGGTTTCATACCAGTCACCTTCATCATCTTTCCAAGCTGCAACTAAACCACCCAGCACATCCCGACTCTCAAACAAGATGGGTGTATGTCCGGCATCCGATAAATATTTAGCACAAGCTAGTCCGGCTAAACCTGCTCCCGCAATGGCTACACGCATTTATTGCTACTATCCTTAAACGATCGACTGTAAAATTATGAATACCTTATCCAGTTTAAGTATATTTGCATTTCTTTACAATCCAACATCTCGATCGATATTTGTCATTGCTGCTTGCCCCATAATCGTCTAACGGCGGCAGATCCATGTTCGATCTCCGACCATTAAGCGGCTAGGCAGATTTCGATCTCATCCGTTGAAATCGCTTTAGTAGACTCCAGATGGTCGATAGTTGTTGTGAACGCGGGCAATACTGCCAAATCAGATAAAAAATCGGTAGCATGAACAGATGGGATTTAGGATTAAAGAAAATGTATTTTAGGCTAGTTACTGTCGTTGACCTTGGCAATTCTTTTTGAGCATTACTAAAGTCATTAATTGACATAATCTGTGGTGATATCCAAGCTTGAATTCCTGCTTTTTTTGCTCTCATTATAAATTCCGAGTCTCCATGATAGTGAGGGCAAAATTTATCGTTGTACAACCCAATTTGTCTAAAGACAGTAGCCCTAATCAATACGCTATTTCCAGGTAAAGTATCAACAGTAATTAATTCTCTATCCAGAATTTCCACAGGAATATCAGATATAGCTGTATCATTGTATGCGATTTTTAAAAAACGCTCGGTGCCCCAATCTGAATAAGTACCCAAAGACCAAACTAGATCTTTGGGCGTGAGATAATCAATCCGATTGCCTAAGATTGAGAGTTGCTGTCGTTCTGCTAGATCGACTAACTTGCTGATGTGAGTAGGTTTGACGATCGCATCATCATTAATTGTCAGTATAAAATCCACCTGTCGAGCGAGTGCAACTTTCACTCCAGCATTAGTCGCCCCTGACCAGTATGCTCTATCGCTTACTTGGACTAAAGTTACTTGGGGGAATTTGTCTTGAATAAGTGCCACAGTGCCATCACTTGAACTAGAATCAACAACAATTATCTGTAAATTAGGATAGGTCTGAGCTAGGATTAGATCTATAAATCTACACAGCTTATCTTTACGATTAAATGTCGGGATTATTGCTGCTACTGTCGGTAAATCGATCATGCTCTGTTGAAAAAAGACCGAGCTTTTTGTAAAGTTCTGTGCCAATATACTTTTCGTTTCAGTCGTGATAATAGATCGAGATTAAATTTACTCGACTGTACAAATAAATCAGCATTGCGATCGCGAACTACTGCTGCTGGATGCTTTAATGGAAACTGCAGTTTGCCAAGTGGTAAATTGGCAAACTGATTTTTGCGAACTGTATGTGTACCTTCAGATGTGAAACCGATATTAGATACTAAATCTACTTGGGGATGGATACATAAACCATTGTTCATCCAGCAAGTAAACGTCCACTGATAATCCCAAGTATCAATTTTGGCATTATACATCCGATCGAAGATTTGCCGCCAATTAGCTACCGCAGCAGGAGTATCTAATCGAGTATCCAGCCAGTCAGTCGATCGCAGCTTTGACCAGTCAGCGATAGTATAATCATAGTGTTGCCAAGCTCGTCGCCAAGTAGCCCAGCCCCACATATGAGCATAGTGAGAATAAAAGTAACTAGCTTCGCCTCGCTGTTGTCCAAATTGAAAGTTATTACCAGAGATATGTACAATCCGCTCATCATCATTGTAGTGAGCTAATAACTCGGTACAATAAGGGAAAAAAGTTCGATCGGGTAAGCAATCATCTTCCAGAATGATGGCACTTTCGACCTGTTGGAAGACCCAATCTAGCCCACTAGATACACGTAATCCGCACCCCATATTTCGACCTGCATAGTTTTTAAATACCTGACAGTCCCAATCAACTTCTTCAACGATTGCCCTTGTCGCAGCACATTTAGCGATATCATCAGGATAATTCGATCGAGGGGCATCAGCAATAATGTATAGCTGCTCTGGACGCGCAGCTCGAATCGCATTGAAAACTTGACGAGTTGCGGTGGGACGATTAAAGATGATAAATACTATTGGAGTGGTGCAGCGTGCAGGGAACATCACGATCGTAGTTAGGGGCTACTGACTATCATCTACCAGTCTCAACCATTTTTGCAAAAGGAGTTATCTTCTCATGACGAGCGAATCAATAAGTGATGCCGTATTCCCCAAGCTACCCGTCAACTTTTTTACTATTGTGCTAAATGGTCAACCATTTATCAAATATCATATAAATATTTTCAAGCAGTTATCCTATAAATGGCATTGGCACATTGTTGAAGGTGTCGCGAGTTTAACTCAAGATACCAGTTGGTGTCTTGATAGTGGTGGCCAAATTATCGATCGCATTCATGATTATGGACTTAGCAATGATGGCACTACTGAATATTTAGATGAACTCGCTCAACTTTATCCCGAACACATAACTATCTATCGTCAACCAACAGGAGTCTTTTGGAACCGTAAACTGGAGATGGTGAACGCACCACTTAAAAATATCCACGAAGAATGTTTGCTGTGGCAAGTAGATGTCGATGAATTGTGGACATTAGAACAATTAAATATTGCACAACAACTATTTGTTAATAATCCTAAAAAAACTGCTGCATTCTATTGGTGTTGGTACTTTGTGGGTGAAAAATTGATAATTAGTACTCGTAATTGCTACGCTCAAAATCCACAACAAGAGTGGCTTCGTACCTGGAAACTTAAGCCAGGAGCTTTTTGGATATCACATGAGCCACCTGTATTAGTAGCACCTCTAGAAAACGGCGAATATCAGAATTTAGCAGATGTTAATCCTTTTGTACATACAGAAACTGAGCAGGCTGGATTAGTATTTCAGCACTTTGCTTATGTTACCACTGAGCAGCTACAGTTTAAAGAGCAATATTATGGTTACAAAAAGGCTGTCTCTCAGTGGGGCGAATTGCAAAAACAAACTAATTTTCCATTGTTGTTGCGTGCCTATTTTGGCTGGGTAAGTGATGACGCTCAAGTAGATAGAGTTGATATATTTTCTGTTAAACCTATTGCTCAAAAAGATAATAATACTTGGAAGTTTATTCAATCATCAGTCACCGACAAGCAAATCTATAATATTCAATATCTTCAACAGTCAACAGCAGAAAATTTAGTAACCGATCGACAGATAAATATAGAAATATTACGAGCAGAACTCGATCGAGTCTATCAAAATCTGAGTGATGCCCAATCCAAAATCGCTTCGATGGAAAGTACCAAATTTTGGAAGCTACGTCAGCAGTGGTTCAAGCTAAAAAATCTGCTAAAATTAACTAGTAATGTAGTTGATTAAAATGAAATTTAAAAGGTGAGCTGTACGATACTATTCTTAGTTTAATAAATTAATTTTTTATTAGATCGGATCCATGATTTTTTTAATTTAAACCATTGTTGCCGCAGTTGCCAAAACTTAGTGTTTTCCATTGAGGCAATCTGTACTTGAGCCGTAATTAATTGCACCTGAAAAGCGTCTGATTGAGACTGACAAGTGGATAACTGCACTTCTAAATTAACTAGCTTTTGCTGCTTTTGCAACAGGACTTTTCTAAATTGTGTCCAAGGTAATTTGGGCAGCGGCTGTAATTCATCAGATTGGATGTCAGCGTGAGTATCGAGTATTACTTGAGCAACTGTATCAGCCATTTTTGTCCATGAAAAAGACTTTGCTCGGCTCAATCCTGCGGTAATTAATGGCAATCTCACTTCCGATTGTTGTACTTGGTACAGTGCAGTAATTAAGTCTGTGGGATTAGTCTCACTCACATAAATAGCCGCGTCTCCAGCGACTTCTGGTAGTGAAGAGTTGCGACAAGTAATCAGCGGACAACCACACGCCATCGCTTCGAGAACTGGTAAACCAAATCCTTCATAAAAAGAGGGGTAGATGAGAGCAATTGCGCCAGAATATGCTGCTTGTAAATCTAGATCGGTTAAATATAATTGATGTACATTGATTCCCTCCGTGAGATTGGCAAACTCGACTTCTAATGTAGGATTTCCCCCTACACAGACGATTTCAAACCGTTCGCGATCGGGTAATTGAGACAGTGCCCGAAAAGTATGAATTCCATTTTTGTATCCATCCAGCCCAACTCGATTGCCAACAATAATAAAATATGGTTGAGTTATCTGATGAGCCGTCCGAAATTCCTCAATTTTTTCTTCTTTACTGGGTATGAAAAGAGGCTCTACACCGCAATTTGCAACAGTAATTTCAGCTAGAGCAATTTGTGGATAGAAACGATGTAAATCTTGAGCAGTACTTTTAGAAATGGCAATGTGTCGAGCGGCATAGTAGATCGCATAGCTTTTTTCCTGCCAAGTAGCCTCAGTTAAATCTGCCCCAATTACCTCTGGAATCATGTCATGAATAAGTAAAATTCCTGGCGTAGAGATAGGGGTAGTATAGTAGGTGGAAATAAACAAGTCTGCTTGATATCGATCGCATATCTCCTGTAAAAGGAAAGAATCTTCAGCACTATTATTTTCTTCATATCGATGAATTAATTGATAATTAATTCCAGCTATTTGCGGCGCAGTCCCACCTCGATCGAGTAATATTAAATGCTTGGCAAACCCATTCTTTACCCACTCTTGCAATAAGCTTCGCCACACTCTAGCAATCCCTGAGTTGGCAAGTTGAAAGAAAACACCATCGATTAGAATTGTTGGTGCTTTTTGTCGAATTCGATCGAACGGTGCTTGCATTAGATCTGGCTAAGAAAGTAATAAGAAATAAAAGTCAGTTATCATGAGATTTTCCCTTTGAATCGGTGCCAAAGGTGGCGGAGTTTTGGCCAACGGTGAGAATTTTGTTTGATATAATCAATCTGTACTGCAACTGGATTGGATTTAAGCTTTAGTCGCTCGATTTCGACTTGTTGCTGACGAATCAAATCCAAACAGGTTGTAAAGGATGTGGCATAGTCTGATGGCTCAGTTAACAGTGCTTCAAATCGATCGTCAATTGGTTTCCCCAATTCGAGCGACTGCCAAATCCACTCATCCATTTGCTCATTGACAAAATGGGGAGCTATCTGAGCCGCATTTTTCCGCATTTGCTGTTGTACTAACGTTTGAGTAATCTGGGCGACAGCACTATGGAAACTGATTGGATCGTAGTCAGCAACTATTCCAATCCCCAATCTCTTCACAAATTTAGCTGCGGCAGTGTTCGGATTGCCAAGGACAATAATTGGTGTATTAGCTGTCGCTAAAACAAAGGGAATCCGACTGGGCAGGCTCAACCAGGAAACTGCTAAATTATCATCGCGACGATCGAGTGTACCGGAAGGCACAACAACATAAGCATACTTGCGAAGTACTGAAACTACTTCTGCTTCTGTCGATAAAAAGCCCCTTTCAAGAATACCATCATCACCAAGTTGTTCTCGATCTCTAAAATTCCAATCCGCTCCAGTGTTGCCATACCAATCAATCTTTTTACCTGTCTCTCTGGTCATAGTTCGCAGCAGATTCAACCACTGGGGACTCCAAATATTCCCAAATATTGCCCCTGTTGGTTCTCTTTGTACGGCAGGGATTGTTATGGGAGTGGAATCTGCGACTAGGATGGCAGGAATGACGGGTGGGGCAAAATGGACGGGTGTTCGATACTTTGCCATATACACGTCACGCATTTCCGGCGAAATTGCTAGCGTCAAAGCTGATTTGGCTAATAGCTCAGTCATTAATTCATCGGGAATACTTGTAGTTATTACGTTCTGATCGTCCATCAAATATGTACAGATTTTGGCTCCAAAGATTTCATGGACTGCCAAAGCTACAAATATTTCCTCTGCATGATAAGGAATACATAAAACTCGATTGACGGTATGACGATCGAGTACTTTTTGGATTCTACTAAAAATCTCAATTCGAGATAAACCGATTTCGCCTAGTAAATGGTCATATTTACCAAATGTGCAATCCCCCCCATATAAATTGAGGGCACGAATTGCAAAGATTCGAGATCGATCCTTGAAAATTCGTTGCAATAAAACCCCAACTCCATGTCGATCGTTAATTTCAACAGCATTAACGATCACATCTACATCTAATTTAGTTGGGTTGGTCGTAATCATAGTAAGTTAATAATATTTATTTTAGTATTCAGTTTAGATGCTCATTTCTGATTCATTCATAGCAATGTTCGCTGTCTCTCGTAAATGTATCCAACATCCCAAGCTAAAGTACATAGAAAATGCTGGATCGATTGGGCTTCTTTTTGGCGATGTCGAACTCTGGGTATAATAAAACTAATTAAATCATTGATGGACATCGGTGTAACTGGGATATTTAATGCTCGATCCAGCAGCACATTACTGCGACCATAACCATAACCTAGTTCGATCATATATATAAGCTGAAATCGCTGCGAGTTAAGATGATGGATTAATTTTAATTTTGGTTGGTAAGAGCAACTCAGCCCTAGTTGATAGCTACCTCTGGCTAATAATGAATCTTCTGAAGATAATAATCCTCGATCTCCCTTGCGCCCTAGAAGTAAAGTATCTGGCAACTCATCTAATCGCTTGAGATACAGATTGGCAATCTCACGTCTGATAACCATTCCAGCGGTAGGTGGTTCCCATATACCCCATTCACCTATTTCCACACACTGAGTAATTTCTGTGTCACCCATATCTTTGATAGCTAAATAAGGTAAGATTGGTTCGATCCAATTCGGATAAATTAGTGTTTGGGCTATCAATAACTTACCACCAAAACAGCCTATTGTTGGATTGTTTTGAGCTATCTCTAGTGCATGTGCTAAATAGTCAGATTGTAACTCATTATCATCATCGACAAATACGATTAGTTCACCACTAGTAGCTTCTATCGCTCGACGACGAGCATACATAATACCTAGATTAGGTTCGTAGATAGAGTGATATTTAAGACCTACGGCAACCAAGGGAGCGAGATCTCGATCTAAAATTGCTGGGGTAGACCCATTATCAATTACCCATACTTGATAGCTGTCTTTGTCTATCGTTTGATTGGCGATCGCATTTAAGACAAGCGTCAATATTTCTAGCCTTGGGTTATGAGTGCAGATGCAGATATCGATCTTCATAATGAGTGAAATTGGGTATCAATAATTAAAATTTACTACTACTCTTGTACCTGAAACCAGATCTTGGATATATTTTTATCATGATTTATAATTTATCATTAATTTAACTCACCCTCTGTTTAAGCTACAATTAATATGCTTCAGTGATAATCATAGGATAAAAAGTACTAAAAAGCTTAAAATATAATCCCAACTTGACACACCTTACCGAATTTATATTTCTATGGCTATGTCGATTAAGACTAACTCCAGGTTATCCGCAACGCAACGCTACTGGGAATTAGTATCTGTTCTAGCTGGACGTGAAATCAAAGTTCGCTATCGTGGCTCTTTTTTAGGCGTGTACTGGTCGTTATTCAATCCCCTCACGATGACTGGGCTATACGCGGTCATTTTTGGTGCTGCATTCAAAAAATATTATCATGACTCTTTGTGGGAATATATATTGGCTGCATTTACTGGGTTAGCCGTAATTCACTTCTACAATGGTTCGACAGCTCAGGCATTAACTAGTATTGTTGGGAATGCTTCATTGCTTAATAAAATTAAGTTACCAGTCAGCGTTTTTCCGGTTTCGATTATCATTGCAAATACATTTCAACTGTTAGTTGGGATGTTTCCACTTCTAGTGATCGTCACATTTTTACTATCGCCGAATTTGTCAAGTTTTGTCAATATTCTGGCGATTCCATTGCCCTTGACTGCATTACTTTTAATATCTATGGGGATTGGATTTTTGATTAGTTCTCTTTATGTCTTTTTTCGAGATCTACCTTTTTTCTATGAATTAGTCCAATTCGTGTTGATGCTGAGTAGTCCAATCTTTTATCCAGCCGAAATTGTCGATCCGATCATTCGCCCATTCTTAGAACTAAATCCCCTGTATCCAGTGATTGAAAGCTTGAGACAGATTATTTTATCTGGTGCATTACCAGATATATTTTTAATTACAAGAGCATTACTAAGTGGCGGTATTATTTTAGCTATTGGTTGGATTTGCTTCAACTGGCTCCGTCCAAAATTCATGGATCTACTATAGATAGTCACTATTCTTGAATCCTGTACATTATTAATTACAAAATTATTTACTATATTTAGATGGAAGTTATCAGTTTCGATCGAGTATCTCTATGGCGACGTACTCAAGAAGAGTTTTCCTATGATATCAAACAAACTATCTTTTCGATAGCTTCAGGCAAGTATCGAGTACCTGCCAAAAAACTAATCATTGATAATGTCAATCTAATTATTAATGCTGGTGAAAAAATTGGAATTATTGGTGGTAATGGTGCTGGAAAATCAACCTTACTCAAATTAGTTTCTGGTATTCTGGAACCAACGGTTGGAAAAGTAAGGGTTAGAGGAAATATTGCCCCATTAATCGAACTAGGTGCAGGCTTCGATGAAAATATTTCAGTTCGCGATAATATTATTATGTATGGCGTGTTGCTGGGATTCTCCCGTCGGGAAATGCAGGAAAGAATCCCGATGATTTTAGATTTTGCTGAATTGAATGATTACGAGCTAGTTCCTGTTAAAGGCTTGTCTTCTGGCATGGTTGCTAGATTAGGATTCGCGATCGCTACTGATGTTCAGCCAGATATTTTGATTCTCGATGAAGTTTTATCTGTTGGCGATCAAAGTTTCAAAAATAAATGCCAGCATCGGATCGATAAATTTTTGAATGGTGAAACTACAGTATTGGTTGTCTCTCACGATCTAGGATTCATTCGCAGTTCTTGCGACAAAGTGATTTGGCTCAATCGTGGAAGGATCGAATTCATTGGTAGTGGCCCAGAAACTGTTGACCGCTACCTTGATACAGTCGCAGTATAGATAGACTTTGAATTAGCTGGTCTGTTCCTCACTAATAGTCGCTCTAATAACTGGACTTTTGAATGGTTTGCGTTCAGCTTTTGGCTCAAAGACGATCGGGCAAGACCAATCCACATCCCACCATTTGCAATGCTGGATGATATCATTGGGATCGGGTGCCAATCCTAGCAAGTCTTCTCGAATAGTATCTAAGAAAGCACCAGTATTCACGTCCATAAATACAGTGTTTAGCAATTTAAAGTGTTGCTTAATCTTGATTTTATCGCCATTTAGTGTATGGTAAACCCTACTCTCGAAAAACTTGTTTACTCTACCGCCGTCTCTAGACCATTGATTAGTGCTACCAGATTTCACCCATTGGACAGTACCGTTGGCAAAATAAACTATCACTAATTTAGGATCTTCGACTTTTCTTTCGTTCATGGGAATTCTATCCAGTAATAAATGTATGTTTGGCGATCGGCTAGCCAGTCCAAGTTGTGAGCTGCTCTAATTCAGTGACCACCAACTGAATACTTACAAGGCAATGGCTTCAATGGCAACAGTTACTAACTGACAACAATATATTATATCCTGTCCGCTCTAGAGAAAAATTCATATGTAGTCATAACTAGCAATTTAGCCTACCCCTGAGCTACTCGATCACCTCCGGTAGGCTCTGCCAACGATAACATGAATAGATTTTCGATCGCAAAATTTCTTATACTAGATTGATTCTGAAGTGATTATCCTACCTGGTGTTCTTGTGTTAGCAGCCCTTCTCTATGGTCGTGAAGATCTTCGTCTTGAAACTTTAGACACTCCAACTCCCTCTGCGGGTGAGGTCACGATCGAAGTTGCCGTCGCGACTACCTGCGGCACAGATCTCAAGGTGTGGCGGCGCGGTGGACACGCCAAGATGCTGAAGCTACCGACTGTTTTCGGACATGAGGCGGCAGGGAAAATCGTTGCCCTGGGAGCAGATGTGACTGATTGGCAAATCGGAGATCGGATAGTGGCAAATAATTCTGCTCCCTGCCTGAATTGCTTCTTTTGTCAGCAGAAAGAATACTCACTCTGTCCCAATTTGACCTGGAATAACGGTACATTTGCTCAGTATCTCAAAATTCCGGCACCGATCGTTCGACAAAATCTCCTCCATATTCCCGCCGATCTCGATAGTTCGCTAGCAGCGATGACAGAGCCTTTAGCGTGCGTCCTGCATGGGGTAGCGCGGAGTGGTTTTAATCCTGATTCTAGAGTAGTCGTAATTGGCGACGGCGCGATCGGACTGATGTTTGTGGCAGTGATGGCAAGTCAGTGTCAGTCGGTGTGGCTATTTGGGGGTAATAATTCGCGTCTGGCTGTAGGTGAAAAGTTGGGAGCTGCGCGGACGTGGAATCACCATCAGTTGGACATTCCCAGCACTGTGCGGGACTTAACCCAGGGCTGGGGTGCGGATATCGTAATTGAAGCAACAGGCGTACCCAGCGTATGGGAAACCGCGATCGCTTGCGGTCGTCCAGGTGCAACGATCAATCTCTTCGGGGGTTGTCCCAAGGATACGACAATTAGCGTCAATACCGATCGGTTGCATTACGGCGAACTCACGCTCAAGGGAGTCTTTCACAACACGCCTGAATACGTCCGTGCGGCTCTAGCATTGCTAGCAAGTAAACAAATTCCGTTTGAGCTATTAATTAGCGATCGTCGTCCTCTAAGGGATTTAGCCCAGGCTTTTGATGACATGAAAAATCGCCAGGTGATTAAGGTAGCGATGATTCCGAATTAAGCCAGTAAGATCTAATTCAAAATCGATATAGAAGTTAACGCAGATGATTCAGGTTGATGCAATTCTGTTGGAGATGATGCGGAGATTTTTACCCCACCCTAACCCTCCCCTTGGAAAGGGGAGGGGACAATAGTCCCAGTTTTCAAGGGGAAATTCATCTTATACAAAGTTGAAGATAGTAAATGATAACCTAGCTCCTCCCCTTTCCAAGGGGAGGTTGGGTGGGGTAAAGATCTCCGCCACTAATCAAATTTCTACATCCCATTGGTCGTTCGCGTAGCGTCTCGGGACGAGGATCGATAGAATGGCTTCTTCACCACAGTAGCCGGATGAAGCTTGCCGCGAATTTCGACTTCCACAACTTGCCCAAGCTTGGCAAATTCAGTCGGGACATAGGCTAGAGCGATCGCTTGTCCCAATGTTGGCGACATGGTACCACTAGTGACAATCCCCGCTGGTTGACCATTAATCACGATCGGGTAATCATGACGAGCGATATACCTGCCCTGCATATTTAGCCCGACCAGCTTGCGGCTGACTCCTTCAGCTTTTTGGCGTTCTAAAACATCGCGCCCGATAAAATCACCCTTGGTATCGAGATGGACGATCCACCCCAACCCAGCTTCTAGGGGCGTAGTAGTATCGCTAATCTCTTGACCATACAAACACATCGCCGCTTCCAATCGAAGGGTATCCCGCGCTCCCAGACCACAGGGGGTAACTCCAGCAGCTAATAGAGCATCCCACAGCTTTAACCCAATTTCTGGGGCAACCATAATCTCAAATCCGTCCTCGCCATTGTAGCCAGTGCGGGCGATAAAAGCGGGGTTTTTAAAAATAACGGCTCTGGAATGACCAAAGTTCGTTAATTGAGTCAGGTCGATATCGACTAGTGGTTGCAGGTGTTTGACTGTTTCTGGCCCTTGGACGGCGATTAAGGTTTGCTCGGCAGAGATATCTTGAAACTTGACGAGGTTCAGATCGAGATGGGCCAATAACCAGTCTTTGTCTTTATCTTTGGTACCTGCATTGACTATCAGCACCACATTTCCTTCACCTTCTTGATAGACGATAATGTCATCGACGATTCCCGCTTGAGGATTTAATAGCACTGTGTATTGAGCTTGCCCAGGCTGGAGCCGACTGAGATCGGATGGGACTAAAGCTTGGAGTTGGTCAATTGCCGCCGCGCCCTGCACGATGAATTTACCCATGTGGGAGATGTCAAACATTCCTACTCGATCGCGAATAGCTGTATGTTCGGGGACGATGCCGCTAAACTGGACGGGCATTTCCCAGCCGGAAAAAGCGGTCATTCGGGCATTGAGTGCAATTGCTCGATCGTAAAGCGGGGTGCGCGAGGTCTGGGATTCTGATGCAGCCACTGATTTTATTTACCTGGTAAATGAGGAGTTATGGGCTATTTTATCGTTGTTTCTGGTGTCAAATTAGATATTTGGTGTGAACAGTGAATAGTGGATAGTGGATAGTGAATAGCGTTCTAGACGGTGGGTTTCGGAGAGTGGGATCCCGATCGGCAGGGAAAATTGAGAATCGTCAATTTACTCGATCGAGATGTTAGCCTAGTGATGGTGCTATCTATAAACTAGTTTCGATCGTGACCAACCCCAACGATGCTTTATTCGCCTTGCGCGAAGCCCTCAAATTTTCGCCAGACAATATTCCTCTGCGCCAACATATTGCCGATACGCTGCTCAATCGGGGCGAAGCCGCCGCCGCTGCGATCGAATATCAACAGGCTCTCGCCCTCGCCCCCCAAAATCTCGATCTCAAGCTGGGGTTAGCCAAAGCCTATTATCAAGAAGGGAAAGATTCCGCTGCACTGGTGATTATTGAAGATATTCTCGCTCGGGGTGAAACTTCGCCGACGATTCTAACGTTACATGCGCGACTGCTGATGCGATCGGGCGATCTCTCTACCGCCGCCCAACAATTTCGCAAGGCTCTGAATGAAGATCCTAGTCTCGAACAATCCGATTTAGTCGATCGATTGGGGGTGAAACAAGCTGAAGCTGGGGATAATTTTGACTCAATGCCGGAAGGGATGGAAAAGCCTGGTATTTCCTTCCAAGATGTGGGGGGAATGGAGGAAGTCAAAGAAGAGATTCGGCTGAAGATTATTTATCCGCTCACCCATGCGGAGATGTATCGGGCTTATGGTAAATCGATCGGGGGTGGTATTCTGCTCTATGGGCCACCTGGCTGTGGTAAAACTCATCTAGCCAGAGCAACAGCGGGAGAGATTCAGGCAGGATTTATTTCTGTCGGCTTAAATGAAATTCTGGATATGTGGATCGGCAATAGTGAGAAAAATCTCCACCAATTATTCGATCGTGCCCGTCGGAATCAGCCCTCTGTCTTGTTTTTTGATGAAGTAGATGCCCTAGCTGCCAGTCGTGCCGATCTACGCCAGAGTAGTGGTAAACAATTAATCAATCAATTTCTCACCGAACTCGACGGAGTACAGTATTCCAATGAAGGCGTACTAATTTTGGCGGCGACGAATGCGCCGTGGCATCTAGATACTGCCTTCCGTCGTCCAGGACGGTTCGATCGAATCCTGCTGATTCCACCTCCAGATGCCGATGCCCGTGCCGCCATTCTACGGATCATCTGTCAGGGCAAGCCGATCGAAGACCTCGACTATCAATTCCTCGCTCAGAAGACTGACGGCTGTTCTGGGGCAGATTTGAAGCTAGTTGTAGATCTGGCAGTGGAGAAAAAACTTCAGGCTGCGATGAAAACTGGTATTCCTCAACCCTTGACTACTAAGGATCTAGCTACAGCAGCGAGTGGGGTGAAATCTTCCACTCGTGAGTGGTTTAATACTGCCAAAAACTACGCCACTCACGCCAATCAAGACGGCAACTATGACGATATCTTAAAATACCTGAAAATGTAATGGGTAAGCATCTCGATCGAGCTGAGATCCTGTTAGAGCTAGACAAATACGATCTGGCTGAAAAAGAACTCCGCCAAGAAATTGTCGAAAGTCCTGATTCCGATCTCGCTCACGGCAGTCTGGCGCGTTGTCTGATCAATCAGCGAAAATTGGGCGCGGACACCTTAGAAATAGTTGAATATGCACTATCACTGAATCCAGAAAATGATTGGTTGCACTATTTGTTGGCGGTATATTGGCACATGAGTGGTGAGTTTGACCGCGCTCAAACAGCAATCGGGGTGGCGATCGAATTAGATCCAAATTCGCCACTGTACTTTGATACATTGGCGCGGATTCTATTCGATCGAGGTAATGATAACTTCAAGACTCATAGCCGCAGAGTATTAGCAATTATCTTTATTTTCAGTCGTGGTGTTTTATGGCCGATTGGTTGGGGCATTTCAGCTACTTTCAAAAGCTATTGGCTGCGCTCTTACCTCCAACCCGTCCTTGCACCGCTCGAAAAATCTCTGTCTCTCGATCCTGAATATTTGTCCGCGCTCAATCTTCAGACTCAATTACTAATTAATACCAATCGATCGCATCGCGCTCTAGATAGTAGTTTGTACGCATTGCGAATCGACCCAAATGATGGTATTGCCCATAGATTGCACGCCCAAACTCTACTCAGGTTGGGGAAATATACCCCAGCCAGAGATCACTTCCAATCTGCTCTGAGTATCGATCCTAGCTCGACTGAATCTAAAGTCGGTTTGTTGGAGGCAACTCGATCGCAATACCGGATCTATCCCTGGATTAGTATCACCAACTGGCGGGGAAGATTAGTCTTATTATTAGGATTAGTAATCACTTTAGCGATCGGGATTTCGACGATTTGGTTCGACAGCAACCGAATATTTACAATATTTGCTTACCTAACATTTAGCCCAGCTATTTGTGTCAGTCTTGCCGCTAAACCTATCTTTAATTTACTTTTACAGCTCAATCCTAAAAGCAAGCAATCGATTACTAATTCGATCTCGATTCGAGCCACAATTTTTGGCAATTACATCGCCAGCTTAGTTATCGCCATCATTAGCTCGACCTATCTATTAACCTGCTTTCTGGTCATCTTAGATAATAGATCGATTCAAGCTACTGTTAGCTATATTTTGGCGATTATCGCTGGCATCTTTGTCTCAATAGTAACTTTTTTACCGACGATCGATCGCCGACGCTCACAATCTTTACCACTTATCTATCTGTTAGTAGTAAGTGGATTAGGTTTAGTTACGATCGGGGTATATTTAAATACAAACCAGGCTGGATCTCTGGGTCAGCTCTTTTTCTGGTTAGTCTTCTTGTCTCCAGTATTCGCTATGTACAGCTCTAGAAAATATTAACAAAGAGTAGGGCTTAAACACCTACTCTAAAAATTTAACTATTAACTATTTTCCTACGGAAAGGCTACGCCAACAACTACCAATTATCAACTAACTTAATAGAGTCGCTTCAAGACATAATCCGACAAATCGATTAGTGCTTGGAGTGAATCAGAAGGTGCCAAACCCTTCAATTGAGCGAGAGCTAACTGAGCGTGGTGATTGGCAAGGGCGCGAGATTTGATAATCCCGTCACTATTCATCACCAAATCCATCGCCGTTTGTAGATCGGCTGGATCTTCAAACTCAGTCGCAATCAAATCGACTAGCTGAGGATGTTCAGTCATCGCATACAGGGTTGGTGCCGTCAGATTGCCGCTGGCTAGATCCGATCCCGCAGGTTTACCCAAAACTTCGTCGGAGGCAGTAAAGTCGAGGACATCATCGACAATTTGGAAAGCTAGTCCTAAATTACGACCATATAAATATAGTTGCTCACAAATTTCTGGGGACTCATCACTGAGCAATCCCGCTGCTTTCGCACTATTAGCTAGCAGCGATGCAGTTTTATAATAGCTCTTGTCCAGATAGGCTTCGATCGAGAAGTCCGTTTCAAATTGATTCAAGCCCTGCTGAATTTCACCTTCAGCTAAGTCCATAATCACCTGTGACAGCAGTTTAACTACTTCTAGGTTGTCCAGGTTAGCCAGGTACCAAGAGGACTGGGCAAAGAGGAAATCCCCTGCAAGTACCGCAATCCGATTATCAAACAAGCTATGAACTGTGGGTACGCCCCTGCGGGTATCGGCAGTATCTACCACGTCATCGTGAACCAGACTAGCCGTGTGAATCATCTCGGTGATTTCGGCGAGTCTGCGGTGGCGAGGCGTAATTTCGCCTCCAGGCATCGTCGCCCGCGCCACCAGCAAAACTATCGCTGGGCGCACGCGCTTACCACCAGCCCCAAATAGATGTTCTGCTGCTGCGTATAAAATTGGGTGACGGGCACCGACCAGATTTTTGAGATTTTCGGTCAAAGCTTCTAAGTCAGCTTCAACGGGGGCAAATAGGGATTTCACTGAGGTCATCGATCGAGCAGCTCAGAGTAGAGTTTACGAAAGTTTACATTCATTCTAAGCTATTTTTGGTAGGGAAAGTGAATAGGGGATCGGGAATAGAGGCTAGGGAGTAGAAAGCAGGGCGTATACCTCAGCATCCACAAGCATTTTGACCAATTTTAGTTGTTTGGATATTTAGGCGATCTGCACTAGATATACTCACATCTTGCACCAATGCATATCGACTAGTTCTAAGCATAGATTTTAGGGTACCCATTAAGGGCACCCTTACAAGTTACCTGTAGGGGTGCCCCTTGTGGGTACCCTAAAATCTATGCTTGGTACTAATATTTCCGTACTAAAATAAGCTATGAGTATACCCATTCCCATTCCCCCATTCTCTAGATAACTGCTGGCAAAGAAATCTGCCCCACCACAGGCTGATTTGGCAACCATTGAGTTGCAAGTTGGGCAAATTGCAGCGGATCGCCACTGACAATAAATTTAGTTGGAACAGCTTGGCTATTACTGTTGATGCCGAGCAGATTGAGTTCTTTAGTTGCGGCATTGACGACATGAATTGCCGGATTGATGAACCTAACATTGTTGGGAACGAATTTGCGGAAAATTGGTTCGAGATGGGGATAATGGGTACAACCGTAGACTAGGGTATCGATCGATCGATCGAGTAATGGTTGCAAATATTGTTTGGCAATTTCTAGTGTAGCTGGCTCCTGAATCCGGTTGTTTTCAATAATCGGTACAAACTCAGGACAGGCAACTTGCCACACCTCCGCGTGAGGATTTGCCTCTTGAATCGCGTGGAGATAAGCATCACTCTGAACGGTAGCTGGAGTCGCAATCACCCCAATCCGCTGCCCCTGAAAAGCCGCAGCCCTCGCTCCAGGTAGGATCACCCCCAGAATCGGCAAATCGTATTCACTCCGAACTGTCTCTAGTGCCAGGGCAGAGCTAGTATTACAAGCCATAATTGCCATCTTCACCCGCTGCGACACCATCCAATCGAGGGTTTCACGGGTAAATTGTAGAATCTCCGCCGCACTCCGAGTGCCATATGGCACTCGCGCAGTATCTCCAAAATACAGCACCGACTCGTGGGGGAGCTGACGATAGACTTCTTGCAAGACAGTCAATCCCCCCACGCCACTGTCGAATACGCCAATTCTAGTAACTTCGGCTTGGAGTCGCTGACTGGGGACAAATCGGTCTTGCATAGAGCTTGGGAAAAGTCGAGGGGATAGAGATGGTTTGTGGCTAACCTGATGACTCCAGCGGTTTCAATCGGAGGCGTTCTGTCGGTAGCAATTTAAACTTAGTTACGCTCCTTGATATACTGAACGATTCCTTTGGCAATGCCTTCTGCCATTACCTTTTGGTAATCATCCCGTCGGAGCCGAGCAGCTTCTGCTTCACTCGTCAGATAACCAGTTTCGACCAGAATAGCGGGGATCGATGATTTTCGCAATACTAAAAATCTTGCAGATCGGACATTTCGATCCGCCAGATAGAAGCCATTCTTATTCACATAATCCAAGATTGTGCTGTGGACTGTTTCCGCAAAGGATTGACCGAGATTATAGTGATACAGCTCCAATCCATTGACATCAGGTCGTCCATCGATCGAGTTAGCATGGATACTTACAAATAGCGATGCACCAGCATCCCGTGACATCGTGACTCGTTCATCTAAACCAACAAAATAGTCGCTATCACGGGTCATTTTAACAGCAACGCCCTGTCTGCTCAGAATCTCTGCCACTCGTTTAGCGATCGGTAAAATTACATCTACTTCTCGTAATCCACTATCGTTGATCGCGCCAGGATCTTTACCACCATGTCCAGGATCGAGCATTACTAGGACTTTGCCATTGCTGGGCGGTCTTGCTGTCGGTGTGGGGTCTACTTTATTAGCTGGATAGCGTTTAGGGGTATTAACATTGATCGGTACTTGAGACGGTGGCGGATTGACCGCGATGCGTACGCTTCCACCTACAGGCTGGAGATAAACCCAGCGATTGTCTAGATACTGACGGACGATATCGACTTTGACTCCATCAGCTCGACGGACAAGCACCGAAATATCATTGCCTTGGGTGCTAACGGTGAGGTAACGTCGAGAATCGATCGGGACTTGATAGCCAGGAGCTAATCTAGCATTGGGAATTGTCACCCGATAACTGCCAGATCCGATATCCCAACCAGTTGTGTATTTGAGCTGGGTCCGATCCTGGCGATCTGCTTGCACCAAGATGCCCGTGCGCGTTGGGTCGAGCGCGATGTAATTAACCGCAGTACCAATACTGGTATTTGCCGCAATCTTCGGACGAGCAGCTTGGGCGACGATAATTTGACCATCTTCGTTGAAAACTGCCACAGGGCCAATTGGGGCACCACGGGGAAAAGACTGAAGCAGTTGGGGTGGGGGTAGCTGCACCGACCATTGTTTGCTGGTGCTAGCTTGAATCAATACTTGCTGCGGATCGATCGAGTATTGTGGATCTAGTTCCAGGACCATCCGCGTCCGATCTACATCAAATTGACCTACTCGAAGCGACTTGATCCCATTACTGAGTAATTGGGAAGAGGTCGGCTGATTGAGCCTAGTCTCAGGTAGATCGAGGATCAACCTACTGGGATTAGCCAGCATTTGGGCTTCAGGTTTCACTGCTGCACTGGTACTAAAATCAATCCGATTTTCGGTTGCATTAAATTGCCACGACAGTATTTCTGCCGCTGTTGCAGGCAGCGATACCATGACGAAACTAAAAATACTGGGTAATAGCCAGTTGTATCTCACAATGCTTACTCCTAAGATGGGAACTACCTGGGTAGATTTGGTCGGGGTGAAAGAGTCGGGATCGTCGATCCACGTTCGGGGACGGGGATGGTGACATACCAATCGATCGGATTTTCGCCAGTAAATTGGACTCGTTTAGGATTCATCGTATATCCAGGCTGTAACTCTAGCACTAGTCTAGTCGTAGTGCCATCAAACAAGCCCACTCGCAAAGACCTAAAGTTACCCGTTAATTTTTGGGTAATCGTTGGCTTGGGAAAGCCAATCCCTGGCAGGTCAATCACCAGTCGAGTCGGATTAAAGAGCATCACTGCTTTGGGCTGAACACCAGCATCAGTCTTGAAATCTAACCGATTTTTACTCGCATCGAATTTCCATGAGGCCAATTGACCTGCATGAGCTGGGATCGCTAGGATACAGAAACTCAAGACACCCAGTAGTAAACATTGAAATCTCACTAATCTCATCCTTAACAGTTGACACGTTGGCGTTAGCAGAGCGTCTGCATTTAGCAGTAGCATCTTCTTTGAGAAATAACCAGCAGTTGATTCTCAGTTACTAGCATTCATCTAGATGAACTTTGAGGTCTGATTGTTTCTGGATTAATAGAAAAAATTAACATTTTGGGACTCTGTGGTAAGATACCATAATATTGAGCTAGTAATTGTAATACTTAAAAATCTAAGCTTTTGCATAGTTAAGTTAAAGCAAAGTTTAGATTGAGTCTAAAATTACACCATCGACCGAGATCTATCGTCTGTCAGTACTGCACATCGAATTTAACCTACCCCAATCGCTAGATCGACAAGCTAGTTCCAGAGCTAGGGTCTACGAGCTTACTTAGCCAATTTCCACCTTCTCAATCCAACTGGCTAGTTCACTATCTTTAGTTCGTGTTAAGTAATCAAATCCCTGGCGGCAGATCCTTGCGTGCGTAGGGCATCGATCGACGCAGCGTATCTACAGCGTACTTAATTTCTTGAGTGGGATCGACAGCACTCCAGGTACCAGCAACATTGGGCATCCGACTTTCAAAATGTAAGTGTGGCCCAGTTGAATTACCAGTGCTACCAACTAGCCCGATGACGGTGCCTTGGGCGATCGTTTGCCCAGCTTGGACAGATATCTCCGAGAGATGACCATAGAGAGTCTGCTGAGTGTCACTGTGCTGAATAATTATTGCTTTTCCATAGCCACCATTCCAGCCTGCCGAGATCACGGTTCCAGCACCTGTCGCCACGACTGGGGATCCAGACGGTGCGCCGATATCTAGTCCAGAGTGAAAGCGACGACTACCTGTGAGGGGATGCGTTCGCCACCCAAACCGTGAAGTGATCGGTGCCGGATTTGTCAGCGGATAAATTGAGGCTACAGGTGACTGATTTCCCCCCTTAGCTGCGGGGATGGGCTGGACTGGCTGCGTTGGAACACTGGATGTTGGCTCGATTTTCACCACTGGAAGTGGTTGCGGTGCGGGTTGTCCTTTGATGATTTGAGTTAGCGGTGGTGGAACGGGGATTTCAACCGAGGCTTCTGATTGTGCCGCAGCAGGAATGGCACTAATCTTCTTGCTAAGTCCAGGTATTGTCGCTACATCACTCATAAATACATCAGTCTGAGCGGTGGGTGCAATTGCAACATCCGGCACAATTTGGATAGCAATTAGATCTGGAATGGTAAGACTATTCACCACCGATACTTGAGTTTTTAATGTATTATTTGCTACTGGCGTTTTGACGATCGGCGATGAGTTGTAAGCCGTTGTAGCCTGAGCACTTAGAAATGCTCCAGTAATAATTAAGAAACTCAAAGATATTTGTGTGCTCATAGATACGTTACGATCGGATGATAGAGTAACAGTCAAAATTTAAGGATTAAATCTGAACTTAGAACTTTGTCAGTATAGCAACATTCGATTGCAATAATAATAGTTCTCGCTATCAATCATAATAAGAATTGCTTATTTAGATTGACTTCAGCAATTTTCGCTAGCTGCACTTATTGCTACTTTTCTTTTGGTATGTCCCTGTCTAGTAGACAAGTCTAGCCGATCGAGTCACGGTAAATTTTAAATTAGCTATTTGTAATTGCAGCTAAGATTGCAAATACCGATCGTCAATTGATGGGGTGAGGATCTCGATCGAACTAATCATATCTAGTTAGACGCGGTTTGCTACAAAATGTGCCAGAAAGTGAATCTGGCTTGATGACTGGGTTAGCCAACCTTGAGCTAGTAACATCTAGTAATAATAACCTACTTGGATTTACTTTATAAAAAAGATATTAAATCACCAATAGTTAGATATTTATTAGTCTCACTACCGGAAATTTTAGTATTTACAGCTAGCCGATAAAAATGATTGAATCGCGATCGATTAATCTCTGCTGGAACTGTTTGTTTGCGATGTTGACTGAAAATCTGCTGAAACTTAGTAGTGACATTTCCGGTTAGTGAATCACGGGTAGGCACAATACAGCGTTGGCAGGGATTAATCCCCTGAAATCGAACATTGCCCACTTGAAAATTGACAACTTCTCCATGTGTACTAAATAATCGATCTTCCCAAAAAGCGGGAACGCCATCAATCTCTACATTAGTCCGAAATCTCCGCCGAACTTCTGCTAAATCGAGGTCGGGAAACCATTCACAAATAGCTAGCAAGGTACCTGTACTGACGATCGTTGGCCCGTAAGCATCTAGGTCATCTGGAAACCCCACAATCGCGTTTTCAATTAGGCTAACTGGAAAACCAAAAAAATTGCTCAACCAAGTTGCTAGTTTATCTAGTTCAGTAGTCAAACAAAACACTCGAGCATTACGATTTTCAGCAGTTGAAAGACTAACTAATAATCTATCTTCCGATTCGACAAAATCAAACTGACTGCGAATTTGCTGAATTTTAGCCGTGCGTTTAGCATTTACAACTTGACCATTAGCATCAATTATTGCCCACCTGCGATCGAATGCTAAAGCACCACCAGCAGAGATTTTCGATCGCTCGACTACTTTTCCATCCAATGATTTAATTGGATAAATAATAATTTGCGCTAATCTAGGTCGATCGTGTGTAGTCATCAGCAATCACAAGTTAATACTGCTCGATCCCACTAAACTTATGTGCAGATTTAGCCGACTCACCACAGGTACGCGGCGTAGGAATAATCTTACCTGGATTAGCTAGTTCCTTGGGATTAAATACTTGCCGTACCCACTGCATTGTTTCTAGATCTGTCTCGGTAAACATCTCGGACATATAGCAGCGTTTATCCGCTCCAATCCCATGTTCGCCAGAAATACTGCCGCCGACTTTTACACAGAGTTTGAGAATTTCTCCACCTAAAGCTTCAACTTTTTCTAAAGCACCTACCTTCGAGTTATCGTACAAAATTAACGGATGTAAATTGCCATCCCCAGCATGGAAAACGTTGGCAACAAAATGTCCATATTTTTCACCTAGCTTCTCGATTTCTTGAAGCACATAGGATAGCTGAGTGCGTGGAATCACGCCATCTTGGACGTAGTAATCAGGACTAATTTTGCCCATTGCTGCAAAAGCCGCTTTTCGCCCCTTCCACAACCGCAACCTTTGTTCTGGCTCAGTGGCAATTGTAATATCTCGCGCCCCATTTTGCCGACAAATCTCAGCTACTTTAGCTTGATTTGTCTCAACTTCTAGTCCAGATCCATCAATTTCCACCAACAGAATCGCCGCCGCATCGCGCGGATAACAGTTGGTTTTGACGACATCTTCGACAGCATTGATACTAAACTTGTCCATCATCTCAATTCCAGCGGGGATAATCCCTGCGCTGATAATACCTGAGACTGCGCTGCCCGCTGCTTCAACGCTATCAAAATCAGCTAACAACACACAAATCGATTCCGGCGTTTTGAGGATTTTGAGGGTGATTTCAGTTGCCATGCCCAGAGTGCCCTCAGAACCAACGAATAAGCCTGTCAGGTCATATCCTGGCATTTCAGCAATTTCGCCACCGACATCGATGATTTCACCGCTGGGAATGACTAATTTTAAGCCCAGCACATGATTCGTCGTCACCCCATATTTGAGACAGTGAACGCCACCGGAATTTTCGGCAATGTTACCACCGATCGAACAAATAATCTGACTGCTGGGATCTGGGGCATAATAGAAGCCGCCACCACTGACAGCCTGAGTCACCCAGTTATTCACCACTCCAGGCTGGACGACAACAGCTTGATTTTCTAGATCTACTTTAAGGATCTGATTCATCAGCGAAGTGACAATCAGCACGCAATTTTCCACGGGTAACGCGCCACCCGATAAACCCGTACCCGCTCCCCGCGCGATCCAAGCCACATTATTCTCGTCACAAATTTTCACCGCTGCGGCTACCTGCTCGGTAGTCTTAGGCAAAATTACCAAATCGGGACGTTCCCGATAACTCGTTAAGCCATCACACTCATAAGTAATTAATTCTTCCCGCCGCTGAATGATACCCTTGCTACCAACTACCGCAGCTAGTTGTGCAATAATCGGTTTCCAGTCGCGCGCTGTAGCTTTTTCTGCAAGTAGCATATTAATTCAGGGTTTAGGGCTGGAAAGTATCTACATTAATTATCAATTATTAATTATCAATTATCAATTACTAACTAACCTTAATCTAGCCATTACCTGGACTTTACCTCGACCGAGTAAATTGAATTCAGATTTTGGAGCGTTAATTATGCTGTCGATCGTTCAAAGTGCGGATTTAGATTACTCCCAACCACAGCATCAACAACCGTTAGTTCTCAACAAACGCCTATATTTTCATGCCAAAGGTGAGGAGATTCCCCTATTCCCAGAGGGAGTGTGGCAGGTAACTCAAGGATTGGTGCAACTGAGCGCAAACTACGAAGATGGCGAACAAGTATTATTTGGCTGGGCTGCTGCTGGAGCCTGGTTCGGTACTCAAGGATCTGATACGCTAGACTACCAAGCGATCGCATTATCACCTGTTTATCTACGCTGGTTGAGATCGGATGAGATCGAAAATTCGATGCAACTGTCTCAACTGCTACTGCCTGAATTAGTCAAACGGATGCGTCAAGCCGAACTGTTGCTAATCGTCAACGGACGCAGACACACTGTGGAACGGTTAAAAGGTTTGTTATCCTTGCTCAGGGATGAAGTAGGTGAGTCTTTACCAAATGCACAGACGCGGATTGCTTACAAATTTACTCATCAACAGCTAGCCAGCGCGATTGGGACAACGCGAGTAACCGTCAGCCGGATGATGGCACAGTTTCAAGCCAAAGGTTTTATGACGCTCGATCGGCATCGTCATCTGATCCTGGATAATAATTATTTTGGGGAAATCGGCAACTAAATCGATTGACAGTTGCGGTTTGGAATCTCGATAATAGTCGGTTAGGCTAACCCAATATTGACAGACTTCGATCGCAACTATGGCTCATCGCTATCTACCAGAAACAACAGCACATGTGCGCGTCACCCAACACTCTTGGCAACTAAGCAAAGTTATCGGCGAAGTTAGTGCTGGTGAATTTTGCTGGGAATTTCAATGGCTCTGTCGCGAAGGACATTTTGAACTAATTGTCGAGCCATCCTTGGGGCGTGCGCTAATTCAAGATGCTTTGGGTAGATTCCTCAAGCAGTGGGATTATCAACTCGAAGCTGGCGGTGATTATGAATTTACTGTCAGAGCAAAATTTTAATTAAATTCTTAGCTGGCGAACATTTCGATCGCTAGTGGAGTCATAATGAGAATGTAACAATCAGATCGACACAGATCTTTGCTACATTTTGCACTCAAAGTTTTGTCTTATATTCTATGAAAAAATTAACTTTAACCGCCCTCACTACCGCCCTTTGCTCTGTCTCAATTGTTTCGGCTCACGTTGTTTCAGCAGTTGCCCAACAGCCCGCTGTCGCACCTGCCACGGCACCTACAGCCGCACCAACAACAACACCTGGAACAACTCCGGCTGCGTCACCCACTCCTGCAAAAAATCCTCAAGCACAATTAATTGAGCAGCTAAAATTAACTAAAGATCAACAGCTTAAATTAGAAAAAGTCACCAAAAATTTCCGTCAAAAATACATTGCCGTATTTACTCCCAGTCAAAAAGAACAGCTTCGCACTGCAATGCAACAGGGCAAACAACCAGGTTTCACACTAACTACCGAGCAAGAAACTCAGCTCAAATCAATATTTGCTTCAGCCTCCGCCCAACGGGATGAAATTTTCACCCCCGAACAAAAACGCAAAGTTCAAGAATTTAACAAGCAATACGCGCCCAAACGATAGTACTTAGTGGGTAGCGGGATGAAATTCTAGCGTTAGGCTGCAATTTTCCATCCCCTACCCTATTACCACTGTAAAGATCCTGCTGTTTCACCTTGCGCCCTTTTCAACTCGGCATCTCGCTCGAACCATTGGGTAATTTGCTTCGGAGTGAGATCTTCGATTTTGACTTGTTCTTCCTGGGCGATTTGCTGTAGCAATCTCAACGAAGAGATCGTAATCCGCGCTAGGAATTTCTCATGAGTAGACAGCATCGCTGTTTGTACATCTAGAGCTTCTGCTTGGGTTAAATACTTTTCATCAGTCATTACTGTTAATCCCTAATTACTAATCATCGAAATCAGATAACCGCACTGATGTTCGCCATCGACAATCCAGTGAGTGCGTTCTACATGGCAATCTGGCAACGCCGCTGCAAACATTTCTAGTTCGTGTCCACAGACAGCCGGAAAAGACGCTGCAACCTGAGAGATAGCACAGTTATGTTCGGTGAGGATGAATTTATCATTTCGATCGTCCACGGCATGATAGTCAGCCATATAACCCTCTTGGCGGCGTAATTCAACTAGCTTGGCAACTCGATCGATCAACACCCCATTTCCCAACTTCTCACGATAGTCAATGCTCTTTTTTTGCCAGTGGTGATGAAGCATCTTCGCTGCTTGCTCGTATCCCAGGTTCTCAACCAGGGTATCGAGAAACGAAATCGCAAACCTGTCGTACTGATTGGGAAACCTGTCCCGCCCTTTTTGACTAAGCTGATAGATATGTTGGGGTCTACCTGTGCCCGAAGAAACTGACTGATAGGCAATTAAACCCTCCGTCTGTAAGTCTTTGAGATGACGACGCACAGCTTGGGGACTAATATCCATTACTGTGGCTAAGTCTTGAGCAATCGCTCGATCCTGTTTCAGAAGATATTCCAGGATATCCTGCTTGGTAGAAGTATGCTGCTCTGCGATCATATCAGTTTAAAATCCCCTCCCAGGAGGGGTGCCCGTAGGGTGGGGTGGGTAGATCTACGCACCAACTCAAGTAGATATAAAACTTTTTAGTTAATTTAATGACTTTGACAACAACTTAGTTGTTAAAGTATCTTAGAATATAGTTAAACAATTAACCAGTTGTTTTAAGTATATGATATTTTGTCTGCACTAGTGGACTTCATGCCTAGCTTTTATAGTTGGTGCGGAGATTTACCCACCCCACCCTACGGGCACCCCTCCTGGGAGGGGATTTTACCCCAGACGAGGATCGAAAGCCCCCTTTACAAGGGGGTTGGGGGTAAAATCTCCGCAGCAGCACCAAATTAATATAATTCCATCCTTATTCTAGAGAGAACACAGGCGATCGATGAGCACTATAGTACAAAACTTAGTTAATCAACCCTACAAGTACGGCTTTGTGACTGATATTGAATCAGACCAAATTCCTCGTGGTTTGAACGAGGACATCGTGCGGTTGATTTCATCCAAGAAGGATGAGCCAGAATTTTTGCTCAACTTTCGCCTGAGAGCCTATCGCCAGTGGCTGAAGATGACCGAGCCAACTTGGCCCCATGTGGACTATCCCACGATCGATTACAACGATATCATCTATTACTCCGCACCCAAACAAGCCGCCAAGAAATTGGATAGTTTGGATGAAGTCGATCCTGTGTTGCTCGAAACCTTTGAGAAATTGGGGATTTCCCTCAATGAGCAAAAACGGTTGTCGAACGTCGCTGTCGATGCGGTATTTGATAGCGTCTCGATCGGCACCACCTTTAAGGCACAATTAGCCAAAGAAGGCGTGGTATTCTGCTCGATTTCCGAAGCTGTCAAAGAATATCCCGAACTAATCGAAAAATACTTGGGAAGTGTGATCCCGATCGCCGATAATTTCTTTGCAGCCTTAAACTCTGCCGTATTTAGCGACGGTTCCTTTGTCTACATCCCTAAAGGCACCAAATGCCCGATGGATTTATCCACCTATTTCCGCATCAATACCGGAGATAGCGGACAATTCGAGCGGACACTCATCATCGCCGATGAAGGTGCTTCCGTTACCTACCTTGAAGGCTGTACCGCACCCGCATTCGATACCAATCAACTCCACGCCGCCGTCGTCGAATTGGTGGTGTTGGACAACGCCGAAATCAAATATTCCACCGTCCAAAACTGGTACGCTGGCGATGAAACGGGCAAAGGTGGCATCTACAACTTCGTCACCAAACGCGGCTTGTGTAAAGGTGTAAATTCCAAGATTTCGTGGACGCAAGTAGAAACAGGTTCGGCAATTACCTGGAAATATCCCAGTTGCGTCTTAGTAGGCGACAATTCCGTCGGTGAATTTTACTCAGTCGCGCTGACTAATAATCTCCAGCAAGCCGACACCGGAACTAAGATGATCCACGTTGGTAAAAATACCCGCAGTACGATTATTTCTAAAGGAATTTCCGCCGGAAAATCAAAGAATAGCTATCGCGGTTTAGTCAAAATGAATCCAACCGCAAAAGGAGCGAGAAATTACTCCCAATGTGACTCGATGCTAATTGGAGATCGAGCGCAGGCGAATACTTTCCCGTATATCCAAGTTCAGAATCAAACCGCTAAAGTCGAACACGAAGCCTCAACTTCTAAAATTGGTGAAGATCAATTATTCTTCTTCGCTCAACGGGGAATTTCTCAAGAGGATGCAATTTCGATGATGATTAGTGGTTTCTGTAAGGATGTCTTCAATCAGTTACCGATGGAATTTGCAGTCGAAGCTGACAGACTTCTGAGTCTGAAGTTGGAAGGTACTGTGGGTTAATTAGAAACGCCTACGATTGAAATCGTGGCTAGTTTTGCAAAGTCCGCCTACGCGGACTGATTTGCTAGACTGTAGACATTTAGAACGCTGAAAAACACAACTATAAATATGTTTTGCGACCGCTCTACCCACAGTTTTAGTCGTGCCGTCCCATTACAAAACTTCAACTGGGGTTACTTCTTCCATTTCTTACTTTCTTGAATACCACCAGCTATGCACAATGCCGCACCACCGAAACCACAAACAATATTAAAAATTCTAGTTAAAGGTCCTGTCGATGGTTTTGAAGAGCTAATTGCCATGATAGCACCAAAAATTATTAGGTAATTTACTTGTGGTTTTTTGCCATGCTTGTCTACTTTCATCATCAAACCGCCGATTCGTCAAAGTTGAGTTCCAATCTAGAGTACCCAAAAGCCATCTCAAATACTCAATCAACCCAAACGAAAGATATTTTTTGAATAGATCCGTAGGTTGGGTAGAGCGATAGCGAAACCCAACAAACACACCAACATCTTGGAAATGTTGGGTTTCGAGGCTCAACCCAACCTACGATAAAAAATTTATCCGTTAATCAGGATAAGAGCTAAAACCATCTAAATATCATGCCTTATAGTAGCTTCACAATTGAGGAGGTAGAATCCAAGTTTAACCTAAACTTACAGACAGGTCATTTTTTACCAAATATAGAGCCGATTTCTCCTAGCTTGATGTTAGAGCAGTTTTTAAATATCACTTTGCCATTAGCTCGGGAAACTGGCTCGGAAAAGGCCAGATCGGAACTGATTATTTCACCGATTTTAGTAGAAGTCCGCACCTTAATGAATAATTCGATTAGTTTGTTTTCAGGGGAAGACTTTACAGTCGATCGAGAATTGGGTTTAAATGGTATTTGTGATTTCTTAATTAGTCGATCGCCCATTCAGTTTAAAATTAACGCACCTGTAATAGCATTAGTTGAAGCTAAAAAAGGCGTACTAAAAGATGGCTGGGGTCAATGTATCGCCGAAATGGTAGCAGCACAGAGATTCAATCAGCTTCGACAACACTCGATCGAATTTATCTATGGCGTTGTTACCAGCGGTACTAATTGGCAATTTATCGAGATGAAAGGAAGTGATATTACGATCGATCCAGAAGAGTATTTCTTCCCGCCAATTGAACCATTGCTGGGTATTCTAAAATGGATGGCATCAAGAGAAGCGAAATTAGTAGATGATGATTGAATTCGATCGATATCAAAATGTGGACAGTACCCACCTTACAAAATTAAAATTTTAAAATGGTTGCGACACCCTTAAAAAATCTTACTTTAGAAAACTTTCT
>JANXVE010000149.1 GCA_025351825.1 Chamaesiphon sp. 341R_metabat_111
AATTTCGGCTGAAACGGGTAAAACTGCCTGGGAAATGATTACTGGGATGGAGACTGGTTCGATCGGTTTACTATGGGTAGTAGCCACTAATCCAGCGGTGAGTATGCCCGATATCCTGCGAACGAAAGCCGCCCTGCTCAAATCCCCATTTACGATCCATCAGGATGCCTACTATCCAACCGAAACTGCCAAATACGCCCACGTCCTCCTCCCTGCTGCCCAATGGAGCGAAAAAACAGGTGTGATGACCAATTCCGAGCGAACAGTTACCCTTTGCCCCGCCTTTAGAAGTCCGCCAGGTCAAGCCAAAGCTGACTGGGAAGTCTTCGCCGAAGTGGGGCGGAGATTGGGCTTTACCGAGGAATTTTGGTTCAAAACTAGTGCTGATGTCTATGGTGAATTTGCCAAACTCAGCGCGGGTCGCCCCTGTGACGTAACTGGACTCAGCCATCAATATCTCAAAGATCATGGCCCCACCCAATGGCCCCACCCCACAGGTTGCAAGACCAAGTATGGCAAAAGACTCTACACCGATTTCCAATTTCATCATCCTGACAAACGCGCCAAATTTGCCGCCTGCCACTCCAAAGGACTCGCCGAGCCAGCAGACCCAGATTATCCATTTGTATTGACCACAGGGCGTTTATACGGTCACTGGCACACAATGACCCGCACCGGACGCATCCCCAAATTGCAGCAGATGCATCCCGACCCCTTCCTAGAAATCCATCCCAAGGATGCGATGAAATTAAATATTGAAAGCGGCGAAATGGTCGAAATTCGATCGAGACGCGGTACAGGTAGATTCCCCGCCCTAGTCACACTCGCCATCAATCGCGGCACGGTATTTGTGCCGATGCACTGGGGCGAACTGTGGGCAAAAGATGCCGAAGCAAATCTGTTTACCCACGATGCCGCCTGTCCTGACTCGCTCCAACCAGAACTTAAGGCTTGTGCCGTGCAGCTAATTGCGGTGAAATCGATCGTCCCTGCGTCTTCAATTCCTGCTGGAGTACCGATGAAGGTATCGAGCCGACTAGGTGTTTATGGGTAATGGCAAGATCTGTAGGTTGGGTTAAATGAAATGCAACCCAACAATCCTCACCAGCGATGTCTGTGGGTGTTAGGTTTTCTATAAGACCTCCTGCGAAAGTATCAAGCGATCGCCTGTTGTGACGATAAATACAGCTCGTAATTATAAATTCCTGCAATTAAATTAATCCTTAACCCAAATCTCCGTCTTCGATTTCTATATCTCGATGAGAGAATCCTGAATATTTTTAATCTTCTGTGAACATGCTCAACTACAATCCTTTCTTTTGCTAATCTCTTATTGAATTTCTTTTGCTCTTTGCTTAAAGACTTTTTCTTAGTCTTTTTGATGGGGGTTCGGCTGTGATTGTGAATATTTTTAATTCCCTGACATCCCTTATCTGCTAATAGCTCTGTCTTTTTTCCTATGCCTATCTGACTTTCCTTCCAGATTCTGAAATCATGTACTTTCCCCTCTCTGACTGCAACACAGATAATTTCTTGCGTTTTTTGATTTACCAAAACTTGTGACTTCACCGTATGACATTTTTGCTTACCACTGTAATGTCTTTTCTGTTTTTTTTAGGTCTCTCTACTTCATGCTCTGAGACATCTACCACTAGTATTTCTATGTCTGAATCTATTTCTCTTACTTTTTTCTTCCCTTCTACATTAAACAATCCTGACTTCATTAATATATTTTCAACTTTTCTGATATTTCTCAACACATTTGTTTCATCTAATCCCCAACTTACCCCCATATGAAACTGAGTCCGATACTCTCTCCAGTACTCCAGTGTCATTAACACTTGGTCTTCAATGCTTAATTTGCTCGGTCTGCCGCTCTTTTTTGCTAGAACTTTCTCCACTGCTACTACTTTTACCATTTGCTCAAATGTTTCTGGAGTTATACCACATAAACGTTTGAACTCCGTTGGCTCTAAATTTTTAACCTGTGAATAGCTCACTTTCGATTAGTTGAATTTATCTCTATTGTACAACGCTCTCGGACTTTCGCAGGAGGTCTATAGAATCTGACCTTAACACGGCTTCAATGCTATCATGTCAGAATGATTGTGTCATTCAAAAATACTGAAACAGAAGACATCTTTAACGGCATAAATACAAAAGCCGCGCGGAAACTTTGTCCCGAATCGATTTGGAGAGGTGCAACTAGAAAGCTCGACCAAATCGACTCAGTAATTAGTGTGGAGGAATTAAGCGTTCCGCCAGGAAACCGTTTGGAGAAATTAACGGGCGACCGCGATGGACAATACAGCATTCGTATCAACGGGCAGTATCGAATCTGCTTTTTGTGGTCGAAGTTGGGTGCAGAACACGTAGAAATTGTAGATTATCACTAGATTTGAGAGGAATTATCATGATTAGAGTACCCACTCATCGTTCACCTACCCATCCAGGGGAAATGCTACTAACGGAGTTCTTAGAACCAATGGGATTAACTCAAAGAGAGTTAGCCGACGGTATCTATGTTTCTTATCAAAGAATTAATGAAATCGTGAATGGGAAACGCGGCGTAACACCTAGTACGGCTTTGCGACTAGCTAAATTTTTCAATGTTTCTAGCGACTTCTGGTTGAATTTACAAATCCGCTGGGATCTTTACCACGTAAATGAATCGGAGGCTCAAACAGTAGCTAAAATTCAAGTGCATCAAACAGCCAAGTAATCCAATAGATCTATAGGTTTGTAGGTTGGGTTAAATGAAATGCAACCCAACAATTTTCACCAGCGATGTCTGTGGGTGTTAGGTTTCCTCCGTCAACCCAACCTACAAAATCTACGGCAGCTTAAACTTACCCAGCGTCAGCCAACCAGGCAGATCGGCATCTTGAGATTTATTAGCAAACCGGATCGGTTTTCCCTGCGGGAGCCGATTTGGTACCCGCATCACGAGCTGATAATTACCAGCAGCCAATCCCTGGAGATCTAAAAGATCGTTCCACTTTCGGGCTGGATCATTCGGTAATAGCCCCGTCAGCTTACCTGTACCAGCAAACTTTTTCTGTAATTTACCGCCAGTAACTGCGCCGAATTCGATCGGCCAGTTATAGTAAAATGGTGCTACACCACGATTAACTAATTCGACCTTTACAGACAGTTTACCCGCTCTTACCTTGTCGATTTGGACTGCCGGAACGTAGAACTCGTAACCCATGCGGCGGACTTCAGATGTAGCTCGATCGATCCGTCCACTATCCTGCTTTTCTCTAAACATCCCACTATCTAGCAGCCAAGAGACGTGTGTGGCTTCTACAGACTTACGGAAGCTCTGGATTTCAGGTTTACTCGGTTCGAGATCGAATACCTCCCCCCAAGCTTCAGGACGAATTTCGCCGCCAATGGGCGCAATTCTCCATTTTGATTCTGCTGCTGCACCAGCCGTCTTCAATGATGGCATGTAGAACCAGCTTTTATCCTTTTTACCTGTATCGAGTGTTGCCCAAGCAAACGAGTCATCGTGATAGCCAAACTTAAGTTGAGCATTAGCCGCATTTTTGGGATCGTTTTCGCCGACTGGATATCTCAGGAGGATGGGCGTAACCTTAAATGCGGCGGCATAAGCATCTAATACTTCTTTCTGGACTGTCTTACTGGCAAAAAGTTCACTGCGGGGATCTGTATGCCACTCTCCCCAACTACCAAGCAAGCCAGCCGTAAGAAAACCAATGCGCGGATCTCGATCGTATTTTTTACCAAATGCTTTGATAAAGGCATTGAGAGATCGTCTCAGGTTCTTGTCCTCATAGTTGGGCGTTTCCGCCTGAGATGGTGGCTTCTGGGAACTATAAGCATTTGGATATCTAATGATTTTCAGCCCATCTTTGACTAGAAATGGGGGAATACCAGTTTTTTCATCTGGGTACTCTAGGTAAATCCGAAACACCGCTTGATGTCCGCGACTGGAGATATCGTTGAGCATTGCTTCTAGTGGTTGCCAGTCAAACTGGTTGTAGCCCTTCACCAGTGCTGAATAGGCAATATTGTTGTATTCCATTGAGTGAGGAAACATCGCTCTCTTGTCGCCCTGATAAGGCATTAGCCCTTTCAGTGGATTGTCAACTGCGGCTGGAGCATATTCGAGGGTTTTGCGGACATTATTAACTTGACGGGTAGAGCTAGGTTTGCTAGTTTGACTGGATAAATTTGGCGAATTATTAGTGTCGCTTTTGCTCTCACTATCTCGATCCGCGCAGCCAACCATCACTACTGCCAGAAATACGATCGACAAACTCTTCAACCACAACCATGACATCGACTATCCCCTCGCTAAATTTTTACTATTTATCTAACAATTTTACTACGCAACTTGCTCGGTATAAAATTTAGCAGTTTCCTCGTCTTCAAGCTACCACCCTAGCAACTGCATTCTCGTTGGCGGTAGCCTTACACTTGGGGAACCGAGCATCCCGCAAATTTTTAGACGATAATGGATTGTAGCCATTACCTGTGCTCAGTTCAATAATTTATCGATCGTCCCATGCTCAGTCAATTATTCGATCTTGCCAATCTGTTCGTTTTACCGTTCTGGGTATTGATGATTGTCTTACCAAAATGGGAAATCACTCGCAAAGTAATTACCTCACCATTGCCTTTTGTCAGCCTCGCGGGACTGTATATTTACCTGCTAGTTGTCGCTGTCGATCCCGAATCAGCCCAAGCTCTTGCCAATCCTAAGCTAGCTGACATCGCCCGCTTTTTTGCCAATGAAGGAGCTGCTGCGGTTGGCTGGGTGCATTTCCTCGTAATGGACTTATTTGTTGGGCGATATATTTATCTAGAAGGACAAACCAAGGGAATCATCACTATTCATTCGTTGATTCTGTGTCTATTTTTTGGCCCAATTGGGTTACTATCGCATCTGATTACTAGTGGCATTATCGATCGAATCAAACAATCTACACCAACTTCAGAACCTAGCTAAATGGATGTCTACTCAATTCTTCAACAGACAAAACGTCAGCGAATTAGTGATGGAGCAATAGTCCCGATTCTGGATGGTTGCGATCGAACCAAAAAGTTGCTGATAATTATCTGTCCCCAATTAGGAGATTTTGATAGCCTTGAATATGCTTGGTGGCTCGATCGTGAAAAACAGCAGCTCGAAGCTCAAGATTTAGTCGTACGAATGGTTGGAATTGGCGATCGATCTTCAGGTCAAAAATTCTGTGAATTTACAAAATTTCCCCCAGAATGGCTATTCATCGATGAACGGGCAGAATTACACTTACAGCTAAACTTTTATCCAGGGTTGTCAATCAAAATACCTCGCTTTTCAGCCGCTCAAAATGCTTGGGTAAATCTGATTTTAATGTGTGCGGGTATTGGTAGCCCTGGTACTTTAGCTGAGGTATTTCGCGGCTACAAAGGCGATCGATCTGCACCGCAACTAATAGCAGATAAAGAAATTGTCAATGCCAAACCACTACCACCAATTGCCGGATCATTCTTCGATCTAGCTGGTGGGAGTGGATTTCAAAGACCATTTGAACTGGCAACATTGAGACTGCGAAATATGGCAGAGGTACTAGGAAATTGGACTACCTATGTACCCGATCCTACTTACTTGACTCAACGCGGTGGCACCTTTTTATTCGATGCTGATGGCAGATTGTTGTATGAACATCGCGATCGAGGAATCCTCGGTTTTGCCGCTAATATGAGTCAACCACTCTCTTTTTTAGGCTTTAGGGATTAGGCTTTAGTGCTAACCGTAGATCTTAGGGTACCCATCAAGGGCACCCCTACAGGTTAATTGTGTAGGGATACCTTCTACGGTTAGCACTAGTATTTTTAAACTGGTGCAATGTGTGAGTTAACTTATTATTGCTTCCCGCACTCCCCACACCTTCCACACCTCCCACACTCACTTCGCCGGAGCAGGAGCAACTGGCGCAACTGGAACAACTGGCGTAGCTGTTGAGGGCGAACCAATTAGATTTACTTCTAGTCGATAATTGCTGGTAGCTGCGCCAGCAAGGGGGACGATTTCGATCCGATACTCGCCAGCAGTGGTAATTACACCCTGCCAATTGACAGTGCCTTTCGCGACAGTATCTACACCTGTCGGGCTGGTTGCCAGGACATTCATCGTTGCCCCTGAGGGAATGCCGATTAAGGTTGTTTTGAGTTGTTGTCCAGCCGTAGGAGTCAGCCGGAAGGCGACTGGCTGTGCAGAATTTAGCACACCTTCTTTGATTGTGGGTTTGTCTACTTCTACGAGTAGTGTTTCGGCGGCACCAGCTACTGGTGGAGTGGTAGCTGCTGGAGTTGGGGCTGGATCTACAGGTGTAACTGCTGGTACGGTTTGACTGGGGGGAGTTGCGGCAGCTTGTGGGGTAGGAGTAGTTGCAGAAAGAGTCGGTGGTTGAGACTTGGTACCACTATTTGGGGTAGTCATGGACTTACTCACCAAGAACAGTGGGAGTAGAATAAACACGACTGTTGCAGCGGCTGCACCGAGTCCCACACCCCATGGTGTATTTAAGATGCCCCGCAGTGGATTTTGGGGTGGCTGAATGTTACTATTTCGATCGGGATCGGAAGTAACTGAGGTAGTCCTACCAAGGCGAGAAAGTGGTACTGAGCCTGAGCTATTCATACCTGTGGCGGTGCGGTTGATACTCGAAGGGGGAACGAAGCTGCCGCTATTTTCGGCTGCTGCGCCCACAAAATCTGAGACAGAACGTAAGGCTTGCAGTACTTCCGTTGCGGATTGGTAGCGACTATTTGGCACTCGACTGAGCATTTTATTGAGAATTTTGGCAAACCACGGGGTGAGGGTTGGTACCCATTGATGCCATTTCCAGGTCATGGTGCTCTTATCAATCAGACTTTCGGGTTTGCGTCCCGTCATCATCACCACCACCGTGACTGCTAGAGCATACAAGTCACTATTGGCATAAGCTTCACCAGTTTGAAGCTGCTCTCCAGGGGCGTAACCTGCCTTCCCAACCGTCGTTCCTTGGTGAATTTGGGTGGAGACTTCCAGTTGTGTCACTCCAGCCTTTACCACGCCAAAATCAATCAATACAGGGAGCTTATCTCGGTCGCGAAAAATAATATTATCAGGCGAAATATCGCGGTGAATAATCCCCATCCCGTGAATGTGCGTCAGCACAGGCAACATATCTTGCAGAAATTGAACTGCCTCGGATTCTTTGAAAGTTTGATTATTTTTCAACCTGTCGCTTAAAGATTTAGCGACTGTTTTGCCCTCGGCATACTCCTGGACCAAAAAGAGGCGTTTTTGCTCTTCAAAATTGGCCCGAAATTTAGGGATTTGGGGATGATTAATTTGGTACAATACTTGAGCTTCGCGCTGAAATAACTCTTTCGACTTTTTGAGTGCATCTCGACCGCGATCGTTGGGACTGAATTCTTTGAGTACGCACATTTCATCAAAACAACCAGTGTCTTGAGACAAATAGGTGCGCCCAAATCCCCCCTGACCTAATACTTTGGTCACGCGGTAACGCTGTTGAAGCAATGTTCCCAATGGAATTGGTGGTTGCATAACCTGAACTTACGCCTTGAACTAAGGGGAATATAAAGGGTTTACTAAAATTGGTTGCTAACTAGATAAGATATAGATTAAATAACAGAAACTTAGGTTACGGGCAATTTACATCTCCAACCGCTCTTATCATACCCTCGCAGCAGACAGGATCGTTCATCTGCTGCTAATAAACTCAAAATGAAAATTTTGCTCGTCGATGATGAACCCGCTCTGACAGAGCCACTAAGTCGCTTGTTGACTAGGGAAGGCTATGCTGTGGATGTGGCGATCGATGGCCGATCTGGTGGTAAATTAGCACATACAGGTAATTACGATCTGCTAATTTTAGACTGGATGCTACCTTATTTTACTGGGCTACAAATTTGTCAACAACTCCGCGATCGCAGTGACTTCACTCCAGTATTATTTTTAACAGCTAAAGATACTCTCGACGATCGAGTGATCGGACTAGATGCAGGTGCCGATGACTATTTAGTCAAGCCGTTTGAATTGCGGGAGTTACTCGCTAGAGTTCGCGCTCTACTGCGGCGGGTGCAGACATTAGACCCCGATCCCACCCCCGCGAAACTTCACGTAGAAAATTTAGAGCTGGATTTAGATAATCAACTTGTATACATGGATGGGCAAACGATCGAGCTTTCAGAAAAAGAAACTCAACTCCTCGGCTACCTAATGCAGCACGCCGGACAAGTTCTCACCCACAAACAAATTCAAGCCCATCTTTGGGGTGAAAATAATCCGCCAAACAGCAATGTTCTCGCCGCCCTAGTTCGATTGCTGCGTCGTAAAATTGAAATCAAAGGATCGCCGGAGTTGATTCAAACCGTGTACGGGAAGGGATATCGAATTGGGAATAGGAGTTAGGCTTTGGGCTTTGGGATTAACACTAATCGGAGGGTGGGCACTAGCCACCAGATAGATTTCGGCTTGTTAACAAAATATATAAACATGCTTTTTTGTGATTAATAAAATGCTTGATTCCTCAATCATTACAGCAGCTTCACTAAATAATTATCTAGCCGCAGACTCGAATGTCAATATCAAAATTATTGATTGTCGATTTGCTCTAAGCGATCCAGATTTAGGTAGACAGCAGTATCAAACCGCCCATATTCCTGGAGCCGAATATCTCGACCTAAATCGAGACTTATCCAGTCCAGCACAGGTACATGGCGGTAGACATCCACTCCCAGACGATCGAGTTTTGGGGGCCAAATTAGTCGCAATGGGGATTAATGCTGATACTCTCGTCATCGCTTACGATGATTCACGCTTTGCTTTTGCAGCACGATTGTGGTGGCTACTCCGATACTATGGGCACGATCGAGTCGCGATCCTCGATGGTGGCTACGGCAATTGGGTTAAAGCTAGTTATCCAGTTACGGCAGATCGCTCTACAATCTCTACTCCTGGCAACTTTCAGCCGCAAATTCAGCCAAATTGGACTGTCGATATCGATCTAGTTAGAACTATTCCCGACTCACCCGCACATATTTTGATCGATTCCCGCGAACCCGATCGATATCTGGGCAATACCGAACCGATCGATCCCGTTGCCGGACATATCCCCAGTGCGGTCAATTATCCCTGGCAAGGCGTGTCTACTCCTGAAGGCTTTGCTTTGCCGATCGAAGCACATCAGCAGCGGTGGGCGGCAATTTTGCCGGACATTGAACCGATCGTCTATTGCGGCTCCGGTGTGACGGCTTGCGTCAATTTATTCTCTCTCCATCTAGCCGGAATTGAGCCAGCCAAACTATATCCAGGTAGCTGGAGTGATTGGTGTTCATATCGGGATTAGCGATCGTTCAACCGTTCGACTTCAGCCATTCGCTCGGTAATAGTCGTCGAAACCATTGCGGCAACTAATTGCTCTGGCACTACCGCAAAGGGCAACCGATGCAGATCGGAATCAGGCTGGCAAGCTAGGGTTGCAGCGTGATGTAATTGCGCGATCGTAATTTCACTCAAACCTAATTCTGCCAATGTTTTGGGCAAGCCAATTTCGGTGTAAAAATCTAGCAACTGTGCTCTGGCTGTAGCTGCCAATCGATCGGCTTGAAGCATCTCCTGTAGTCGCAATTGGACTAAAATCCCATAAGCCACTTTTTCGCCGTGCAAGGCGTGGTGACTGCCTGGAAGGTGTGTCAGACCATTGTGAACGGCGTGGGCGGCGACAGTGCGACACTGGGCACCTCCTAGCCCACCAATTACCCCTGCCAGCAGGACGGTTGCATCGACGACTTCTTGCCAATCTGCACCACCAGGCTCGGCGATCGCGGCTGCCGATTTTTGGAATAAAATGTCTCTGAGTACCCGCGCCTGTTGAACTGCGGCGATGAGTAATGTCTGGGATGAATGACCGCTACTGACTGAAGCTTCGTACCATTTAGCCAGCGCATCACCGATACCAGCTATCAGTGTTCGGGGTGGTGCTGTAGCGACGATCCCATAATCGAGAATTAATAAATCTGGGCACTTCGTCAGGCTCACATCGGACAGGAACGCCCCTGATTCGGTATAAATATTTGACAACGCTGTCCACGCCGCACAGGTAGCCGCAGTGGTTGGAATAGTTACGATGGGTAACTGACAGCGATGGGCGACTAACTTAGCGGTATCGAGACATTTGCCACCGCCAATCCCGATAATCAGATCGGCTTGATGTGCTGATGCTGATTGGACTAATCGATCGAGACTAGTCTCACAACAATCAGGAGTATATCTTACCCGCTCGATCGCTAATTCTGGTCGATCGGATAATACCTGCAATTGACTCAGCTTTAAACTCTGCTCACCGCCAATAATTAACGGGCGTTGACCTAAAGGCAGAATATACTCAATCGCATCTACCAATGCCTGTTGTCCACGCACTACTCGCGCAGGAGCAACCATCAAGGAAATCACAGCAGGATGATGAATAGACATGGCCATAAATGTGGTAAACGTGTCGCAGTCAAGGCATGGCACAAACCAGACCCCTAACTATATTTTAATAGCTCCAAAGCCTAAAATCCAAAGCCTAAAGCCCAAAGCCTAAAGCCCAAAGCCTAATCCCCAACTGTTACGGTTCTTGACGAGATAGCGATCGCGGTCTAGCTGGGTGGTACGATCGGGAAAACCCTATAACGAGTAGTTTTATGGCAATCAAACTAACGGGCAAAACACCAATTTTTGGCGGTAGCACTGGTGGTTTACTCAGCAAAGCCGAAGTAGAAGAAAAGTACGCGATTTCTTGGACTAGCACCAAGCAACAAGTATTTGAAATGCCCACAGGCGGCGCGGCAACAATGGTATCTGGTGAAAACCTCTTGTACATGGCTCGCAAAGAGCAATGTCTCGCCCTCGGCACCCAATTGCGTAAATTCAAAATCACCGATTACAAAGTTTTTCTGATTACGCCCAAAGGCGGAACTACCCTCGTCCATCCCCTTGATGGCGTATTCTCTGAAAAAGTTAATGCTGGACGGGAAGCCGTTGGTAGCGTTGCTCGGAACATTGGCAGTAATCCTGAGCCTGCGAAGCTCAAATTTACTGGCAAAAGAACGATCGATTAAATCGGCGTGAATTTGACCAAGAAAAGGAGATGAAAGCTATTAGTTTTCACCTCTTTTTTTATCACTAAATAGTGTCTGGATCGATGCCTAACTCTCGTAACTTTGCTGCGAATTGCTGCTTGCGATTACTTTCTGCTGCCAATGCCTGTTCTGTGGTAGAAAGTTTTTGCGAGACTGCTTCCAACTCACGAGCAGTCACTTGTAGTTGGTGAGAAACTTGTTCAAAACTTAAAAATAACTCTCCATCAGGTCTGTAAATTTGCAATTCTGGTGGCGTGCTCAGGTCGAATTTAATTCCCAATCGCGGGCTAGTCCAACCCTGCATCACTGGAATTTCAGACAGATAATTATCCATCCGTTCCCATCCAGACAACGCATTAGTATCGGGGTCATAAATGTAGTACTCTGCGACATCATGCCGATCGTAAAAAGCTAATTTAGCAGCCATCTCATTGGCAGTATTTCCAGGCGACAGAATCTCAAATACTACTTGCGGCGCAATTCCAGCTTCTTGCCATTGTTTATATGAACCACGATCTCCTCTAGGTCTACCAATTACTACCATCACATCTGGAGCTGCTCGGCGTTTAGGATTGCCTTCAACTGGGTACCAGAGCAGATCTCCAGCAATAAACACGTTTTCGTCATTGGCAAATAACCAGTCAAGGTTATATTTAATGACCGTAATCCAGCGAAACTGTTTGGTATGATCGGACATCGGTTTGCCGTCGCTGTCGGGATATTCGATTTGGGTTGGAGCTGGGATTTGGGCAACCATAATCTAGCGATTCCTTCTGAGGCTACTAGTTGTATTGTACTCGATCGAGCTTTAGATGTTAGGTTTTAGGCTTTAGGCTTTAGGGGAATTTGGCAAGTTTCAAAAGCTTAGATTCCGATCGTCTCAGTGCTAAAGCCTAAAGTCTAAAGCCTAGTTATTACATTTCTTTGATAATAACTTTATCACCCTGAACTTCACCGATTAAAATCAAATTTGCTACACCGACAAACAGACCATTCTCCAGTACGCCAGGGATATTGTTCAGCGTTTTTTCTAATTCAGCGGGATTGTCGATCGAGTCAAATTTGACATCCACCACTAAGTTACCCTGATCCGTGACGACTGGGCCAGCTTTTCTAACGCCCATCCGCAGTTGAGGCTTGCCGCCAAGTTTTTCGATTGCGCGCATCACCGGAGTTACTGCCATCGGAATCACTTCCACTGGCACGAGAAAAGTAGAACCTAATTTATCGACTAGCTTTGTATTGTCTACCACGACGATAAACTGCTCGGCTAGTGCATCAACTACTTTCTCTTGAGTATGCGCCGCACCACCACCCTTGATCAGATTTTTGTGAGGATCGACTTCATCAGCACCATCGATCGCAATGTCAATTCGATCGGCTTCGTCTAGAGTAGTCAAAGGAATACCATATTGTTTCGCCAGCACCGTGGCTTGAAAAGATGTCGGAATCCCCTTGACATTGGTAATCTCGCCCGCAGCCAACCGTTTGCCGATATACTCGATCGCAAACGCCGTCGTCGAACCAGTACCCAATCCCACGATCGAATTCGACTGTACCCGTGCCGCCGCAGCCTTACCAACTTCCTGCTTCATCAAATCCTGTGGTGTCATAATCTTCTAAATGTTATCAAATGTCTGCCAGTCCACTTTATCAGCAAAACTTGTCTCTAATCTCTATCTCCCAACTCCTCACTCCCAACTCCCAACTTCACAAACAAAACCCCCAGCAAAAGCACCAGGGGTTCTATCTTCAAAATATTTAGGTCAACCGCAACGCCGTTTTACCTCAGTTTATGACCTGGTTAAAACCAGGTGGGTACCGGAAATTCGTGCTTATAGTTTCTGAATACATAGTTCAGTTTACTGCCGCTGGAATAACATTAGTTCCCGTAAAAAATTCAAGCATAGATCAAAAAACGTTATTGGCAGTCACCAACGCCGCAGCCAGACCGTCTCTCTATTCTATGCGGAGAGGACTCGATCGGTCAAGGTGGGAAATGTTTTCTTCGGTTGAAAATTCCCGCAAGAAATCAGGATAGGGCTATCAGGGATAAAGCAGGGTCTTTGTAGAACAATTCGATCGCATTGAAGTCGCGACGCAGTAATCCTTCAACTTGTGTTGTCGAACAATTACCAAGTCGCAGCCAAATGACTTTCGGTGGATTCCCCCGCACTAAACTCAGATCGTGCATGTCAGAGTCTTTGGAAACAATCATCAAATCATGCTCTTTGGCGTAATCCCAAACTACTGGATCGATTGTTGCCTTCATTCCAATATCTCGCACGTGAAGTGACTCTGGAAAAATATCGATTAAACGTTGTGTCAAGCTAGGTGATAAGTTTTCGTCAAAAAGTAGTCTCATGCAGGTAATGGAGCGGCAGTGAATCGACGTTCACGGTCTGCGGCATAAGCAATGCAGGCTTTTAAATCTGCTTGCGTCAAATCGGGAAAATCTTCGAGAATTTCCGCTTCGGTCATCTCAGAAGCTAAGTACTCAAGCACTTCATAAACCGTAATTCGTAAACCACGGACACAAGGCTTACCGCCACGTTTATTAGGTTCGATTGTAATAATATCTCGATAATTCATACGTTTATGTGTTTGCTAATTGTGATTACTTGCAATTGTAAAATTCACCTGTTTAAAAAGTAAGTACCGATCGAATTGATTCGCCTCGATGCATCTTGTCAAAGGCATCATTGATGCGATCGATCGGCATAATTTCACTCACTAGATCGTCGATATTAATCTTGCCATCCATATACCAATCAACGATTTTAGGCACATCTGTCCGCCCTTTAGCCCCACCAAAAGCCGTACCCTTCCACACCCTTCCAGTCACTAATTGAAATGGTCTGGTACTAATTTCTTTCCCCGCTCCTGCAACACCCACAATCACGCTTACTCCCCAACCTTTGTGACAGCATTCGAGGGCTTGGCGCATCAGATCGACATTACCGATACATTCAAAACTATAGTCGGCACCACCCTTAGTTAAATCCACCAGATAGGGGACTAAATCTCCCTCTACCTCCTTGGGATTCACAAAATGAGTCATCCCCAATTTTTCCGCTAGCGGACGTTTCGCTGGATTGATATCGACACCGATAATCATGTTCGCGCCCACCATCCGCGCTGCTTGAATCACATTTAGCCCAATTCCACCCAAGCCAAACACCACCACATTCGCACCTGGCTCGACTTTGGCTGTATTAATCACCGCCCCAATTCCGGTAGTGACTCCACACCCAATCAAACAGACCTTTTCAAATGGCGCGTCGGGGCGAATCTTGGCGAGGGCAATTTCCGGCACCACCGTATAGTTAGCAAAGGTAGATGTACCCATATAGTGATGCAACATCTCACCCTCATAAGAGAATCGACTACTCCCATCAGGCATCACGCCCCGCCCTTGGGTGAGCCGGATCGCTTGACAGAGATTGGTTTTGCCGCTAGTACAGTAGCTGCAATTGCGGCACTCTGGCACGTATAGAGGAATCACTCGATCGCCAGGTACCAGGCTCGTCACACCCGCTCCAACCTCCACCACGACCCCCGCCCCCTCATGCCCCAAGATCGCCGGAAATAAACCTTCTGGGTCGGCTCCAGAGAGGGTAAAAGCATCGGTATGACAGACTCCGGTAGCTTTGATTTCGACTAATACTTCGCCAGCTTGCGGTGGGGCGAGATTAACGGTAGTAATTTCGAGTGGTTTACCTGACTGGAAGGCGACGGCGGCTTTAACTTGCATAATTGTGATGATTTCAACTATTCTCTCTACCTCAAGTATCGGTCAAAAGAGGGTTGTGCGGGAACCCGTACTCAACCCTTGCTTGCGATGCCACACCTCAATCGGATAGATTGGCACTCAGCAGTTGAGAGTGCTAAATACTCAGAAATAATTATGGCATCAGTATCGTTAACAGTATCTACAGTCAAGCCTTTAGCCGATCGCGTCTTCGTTAAGGTCAGCGCGTCCGAAGAAAAAACCGCAGGTGGAATTCTTCTCCCTGATACAGCCAAAGAAAAGCCCCAAATTGGCGAAATCGTTCAAATCGGTCCTGGTAAACGCAACGAAGACGGTACCCGTCAAGAGCCAGAAGTCAAAGTCGGCGATAAAGTTCTCTATTCCAAATACGCTGGTACCGACGTGAAGCTCGGCGGCGACGAATATGTGCTGTTATCTGAAAAAGACATCTTAGCTGTAGTTGGCTAGATTGTCTCGTCCTCACACAGTTCACCTCATCCCTAAATTTAAAGATTATGGCAAAGCGAATTATATATAACGAAAATGCTCGTCGCGCGTTGGAACGTGGGATGGACATTTTGGCTGAAGCGGTAGCAGTTACCCTCGGTCCTAAAGGTCGAAATGTCGTACTTGAAAAGAAATTTGGCGCACCCCAAATCGTTAACGATGGTGTGACCATTGCTAAAGAAATCGAACTCGAAGATAACGTCGAGAACACTGGTGTAGCTTTGATTCGTCAAGCTGCATCCAAAACTAACGACGCTGCTGGCGACGGTACTACTACAGCTACCGTACTAGCTCACGCGATCGTTAAAGAAGGACTCCGCAACGTGGCTGCTGGTGCCAATGCGATCGCCCTCAAACGCGGTATCGACAAAGCAACTGTTTTCCTCGTTGAGAAAATCGCCGCTCATGCTAAACCAGTAGAAGATTCCAAAGCAATTGCTCAAGTAGCATCGATCTCCGCTGGTAACGACAACGAAGTCGGCGAAATGATTGCAAGTGCAATGGATAAAGTTGGTAAAGAAGGTGTTATCTCTCTAGAAGAAGGTAAGTCGATGACTACCGAACTAGAAATCACTGAAGGAATGCGGTTTGATAAGGGCTATATCTCCCCTTACTTCGCAACCGACATGGAGCGGATGGAAGCAGTTCTCGAACAGCCTTACATCTTGATCACTGACAAGAAAATCAACTTGGTTCAAGACCTCGTACCAATCTTAGAGCAAGTAGCTCGTTCCGGTCGCCCTTTGCTAATCTTAGCTGAAGACATCGAAAAAGAAGCTCTCGCAACCTTAGTTGTTAACCGTTTACGTGGCGTACTAAACGTTGCAGCAGTAAAAGCTCCTGGTTTTGGCGATCGTCGTAAAGCGATGCTCGAAGATATCGCCGTTCTAACTGGTGGTGAACTAGTAACTGAAGATGCTGGTCTGAAACTAGATGCTACCAAGCTCGAATCCCTCGGACAAGCCCGCCGGATCACGATCACCAAAGATAGCACGACGATCGTTGCAGAAGGCAATGAAGCGACCGTGAAATCCCGCTGTGAGCAAATCCGTCGCCAAATGGAAGAGAGCGATTCTTCCTACGACAAAGAGAAGCTCCAAGAGCGTCTGGCTAAACTAGCTGGTGGTGTTGCAGTAATCAAAGTTGGTGCTGCTACCGAAACCGAAATGAAAGACCGCAAACTACGCCTCGAAGATGCGATCAACGCAACCAAAGCCGCAGTTGAAGAAGGAATCGTTCCTGGTGGTGGTACAACCCTAGCTCACCTCTCGCCTGAGTTGGAAGTTTGGGCACAAGCGAACCTCAAAGACGAAGAATTAACAGGTGCATTAATCGTTACCCGCGCTCTCTCAGCTCCGCTCAAACGGATTGCTGAAAACGCTGGTCAAAACGGTGCAATCATCGCCGAACGTGTCAAAGAGAAAGCATTTGATGTTGGCTACAATGCTGCCACAAATGAGTTTGTAGACATGTTTGAAGCTGGGATCGTCGATCCTGCCAAAGTAACTCGATCGGCTCTGCAAAATGCCGCTTCGATCGCAGCTATGATTCTCACTACTGAGTGCATCATCGTTGACAAGCCAGAGCCAAAAGACGGCGGTGCTGGTGCAGGCGGCCCAATGGGTGGCAATGACTACGGCGATTACTAAGGCTTAGTTTCAACAATTTTCAGACGGGCATTCCGTTAATATTTATAGCTATCTTCATCTGAAGGTAGCTATTTTTTCTGAATTGATGACACGATCGATAGTTGCTGGTGGGGTTGGGCGAGTTCGTTCAATATTTCTAGAATTTGGCGATGATTATTAGTATAAACTCACCCCTACAGATCCGAGAATAAATACGATCGTTTGCGGTTCAACTAAAATTTATAATGCTGATAGACGCTCCAAGCTAAAATAGAAAGAGTCAAGTCGTAGTAAGGTCAAAATCATGACAGCATCTCTAGACGAGAGGTTTTACCAACGACCGAGATATAGCAAAGAAGAATTTGCACGACATGGCGATGATATCTATGAGTCTCAGATTCGATCGCAGGTTGAAATAGCCGATCGTGGTAAGATTGTGGCGATCGATATTGATACTGGAGCCTTTGAAGTTGATGCGAGTGAAATAGTTGCTTGCGCTCGACTTGAAGCTCATCACCCAGATGCTCAAATCTGGATTGTTCGGATTGGTTCCCGCCACGTTCGTCGATTTGGTGGACGGATAAATAGAACAATATGATTACTGGCACTGTCCACAATCTTGAGCCGATCATTCCACTTTACATTTCTGCCTCTGATGGCAAACCAATGATTGCTAATTCTCTCTACTGGACAACCGCAGATCTCGATATTCACGTAACCTTCCCGAACAAGAATCAGTATATTATTTTGGAGTAATGATTAAATGCTAAAAAGTTATGAAGCAATTTATGAAAATGGTCAGGTGACGTGGCTGACTGAGCAACCACAAGTTAGTTCTGCTCGGATTATTATTACTGTTCTGTCGGAAGATGCTCACAACACGGTTCCCCTAAAGCGTCGAATTCCCCCTGCTGCTATGGCTGGCAAGGTTAAAATTTTAGGTGATATAATCAGCCCGATTGTAAATGAAGAGGATTGGGAATGTCTGAAGTAATTGTGCTGGACACTCATATTTGGTTGTGGTTCATCAACGGCAATTTAGATCGATTTCCTTCCCATTGGCTAGATAAAATCGAGGCTGCAACTAGCGTTGGTGTTTCGCCAGCTTCTTGTTATGAAATTGCTTTAGCTCATAATCGTGGACGGATAGAATTACTTTCTACTACTGAAGAATGGTTTGAATCATCACTAACAAATGCAGGTATCGAGCTATTTCCAATGACGGAAGTAGTTGCTGTTCGTGCAGTCGAGTTATCGGCCATCCATAAAGATCCCTTTGACAGGCTAATTATTGCGACAGCCTTAGTCTATGGGGCAAAGCTGGCAAGTGTCGATAGTGTATTTTCCCGATATCCAGAACTCGATCTCTGCTTAATGAAGTAGCGAATTCCCGATGGCGAAGCGTTGTCTTGAGTAGGTCGATTATAATCAAAGCAGAGTTTACGAGTGAAACTGATGATTGCTAATTCTCTCTACTGGACAACCGCAGATCTCGATGCAATGCCCGATCGTGGCGGCTGGTTGAGGTATGAAATAATCGAAGGAGAACTATTTGTAACTGAAGCACCGCACATTCGTCATCAGTCGGCAGCAGGTCAAATTCAAGTTCCGCTACAACAATGGTCAGAAGAAACTGGATTAGGTCTTTGCGTTCAAACACCTGGAGTGGTTTTCACTCCCACAGATGCGGTGATTCCTGATGTGGTGTGGGCGAGTCAAGCGCGGTTGGAGCGAGGTATCGATGCTGCGGGACACTTTACGATCGCCCCAGAGCTAGTGGTAGAAATTCTCTCGGCTGGCGAACAAAATGAGCAGCGGGACAAGAGCGTCAAATTGAAGCTGTACTCTCGTTATGGTGTGCAGGAATATTGGATTGTCAACTGGCAAGTGCAAACGCTCGAAATCTATCGACGCACCGATGCCCAACTGCAACTAGTGGCGACTCTTTTAGCTGGGGATAAGCTCACTTCACCGTTATTACCTGGCTTTAGTGCGGAGATAGATCGAATCTTTTCGTAGCCGGAAGACTTATAAGTATTGACGTAAATGAGCTAGCGATCGACTCTTTCTACTAAAATTGAGTAACCACTATCGATCGACCCCACCAATGCTCACCAATGCCCCACTGCTCGTAGTTAATGATGTTCGCGCTGGCTATATTCCTGGTTCAGATATCCTGAATGGGATTAATTTTGTCGTCCAACCAGGTGAACTAGTGGCAGTTATTGGCGGAAATGGGGCGGGGAAATCCACATTGGCGAAGACTATTTTTGGGTTGTTGACACCACACACGGGGACAATTACTTTCAAGGGTGAACAAATTGCGGGGTTAAAATCCGATCGAATTGTGCAGAGGGGGATGTGTTATGTACCCCAAATCTCGAATGTATTTAAGTCGCTGACGATCGAGGAAAATCTAGATATGGGTGGTTTTATCCGTTCTAGCGATCTCAAGCAGCTCAAAGATAAGATCTTTACGATGTTTCCCCGACTAGCGGAACGCCGGAAACAACGTGCTGGGACGCTTTCTGGTGGGGAACGCCAAATGCTAGCGATGGGCAAAGCTCTGATGCTCGATCCTGAATTATTGGTACTAGACGAGCCATCCGCTGCACTTTCACCCGCTTTAGTCACTGACGTACTCAAGCAGATTAGAGCAATTAATCAAAACGGTACGGCAATTGTCCTAGTTGAGCAAAATGCTAAAAAAGCTCTGGCAATGTCCGATCGAGCCTATGTATTAGATACTGGGATTGTCAAGCATGAAGGCATCGCCGCTGACTTACTCAAAGATCCCAAAGTAATCGAAACTTACCTGGGTGTCGGCGGACATTAGAAATTTGGGCGGTGCTGAATCGATCTATTAAAATGCCCTGAAATTTCAGGGCGGAGTGGGTAAATATCCATTCAACACTCTAACTTCTAACCTTCAGTTTCCAAGCTAACCCCGACACAAAATTTGTCGTAACATGAGCGACGATCGGAATCAGTAGATTACCTGTTTCGACCATTGTAAAAGCGAGTAGCATCCCTACGAGCGTTGCCCAGACTGCGTATGGCCACTGCTGGAGATTCGTCATATGCAACACGCCAAAGCAGATCGAAGACAATACAATCCCGATCGGATCCAAACCCAGTGATGGCAACATTACACCGCGAAATAACAATTCTTCACTCAATCCAGGTAAAATTCCCAGCCAAACTAGATCGGGCATTGCTAGGGGATCTAATACCATTGCAAGATAAAGATCGGCACTCTCACGATAGGTAGCCCAGGCTGCATATACGATCGAACTCAAACCTGTCAATCCAAATCCAATCGCGATGCCGATCCCTAATGCCTCGACTGTCATTGTCGGGGGACGTAATTGCGAATCGCCCAGATACAACCACAGCTTGGCAACTCCAAATAAAACGATCGAAGTTACCGCCATCGCAATCAAAATCTGAGTGCGTGACAAGGGTTCGATTTCTGGAGTTTGGGAGTTACTCATTGAATGGTGGTTTAGTGGTTTAGTGGTATGGTTGTTGGGGTTTAGGGAAAAACGATTGTTGCTGTCTAACCAATCTCCCCACACTCCCCCATCTCTAAATTAACTAGAAATCTCTTTCAGTCGATCGATTTGGGGATAAAAGCTATCGAGGCTCATTCCGGCTCGATCGACTGTAATTACGCCGATGGCTTCTAGGTACGATCTTACCGCGATCGACTTAATTCCGAGCGTTTTTGGTGGTACCAACATCCACGTCTGATTTTCTGCGACTGTAATAATCTTGGTGTGAGCCGAACGCGCGAAACTAATTAACCCACTCCCCCCACAAGCAGATTCAGGCACAATCACCGCATCAACTTGGTTATTCCAAATTTCCCCAGTCCCCCCCACTCCCCCTCCCCGCTCCACAAACTGCGGTGCTCGACTCAATCCAACCAAAACACATGGCAAAAAAGTATAGCCTAATTCCTCTGCTGCCGATCGGGGGGAAATCTCAGGATCGATCGGGAGTGGTGCTAAAGCAGGTGCATGAGCGCAGGGGATTTTGAAAGTCCGCACGATCAGATGACTGATGACGGCTTCGGCTCCGGCTAAGGGATCTACCCCAGTACCGTGTCGATAATCGTGCAGGATTGTGCCTCCTAGATCGTCAGGAAATCTGGCAATTACGGCGATGGCTTCGGCTCCGGCGACGTTAATTAATTTATCCACCGCCCGCAACAGACTATCCGGCTGCCCGATCGTGCCCCAGGAGGCTCCAGAAGAGGCTGTACGCAGTTCTACGTCCAATGGCGTATCTGTGACGACATAATCGGTTATCTCCAGCCCCAAGGTCGCTCTGGCGGCATCTGCGGCTTGGAGGTGCCGAACGCGCAAATCATCCGAGATCGATCGATCGAAGACAATCCCGATTCGATTCCGGCGCATAGGCTGTAAGCCCCAACTACCTGCGGCAAATTTATCGAGGGCGTAACCCTCGACGTAGAGAGCATTTGGGATATTCCAGTAGAGCTGTGCTCCGTTCATCACATTTGGATGGACGATCAACCTGTCGCAACTCGCTGCGACTGCTTTGGCAATCGGTAAAGCATCCCCTGCAAAGCCACCCATTGCGGCACCAATACCTGTGGGAACAATCAGCGCGACGGTATAAGGACGATTCGTCAGCATAGAAAAATTAGAAATTGCTTTGGCATGGCTCATTTTCACCTATTTCAGCATACACGATCGATTGTAGTGGTAAAGTCTCGTCGTTTTTTCGATGATAGAATGCGGTTTACAGCGGTTTTGTTTTTAGAAACTAGGCTTCTCTCCTTCAATAGAGTTTCTCTCTTGAGAATTACGGTATTATTACAGCGAGAACTTGAAGATCTTCGATCCTACTCATCTCAGAAGTGAGCATTTCAATTTCTAGCCCCGATCTAATCGATAACTATTTAATGAGGAATACTCAAGCTGCGCTCGTTCTCTGTTTGGCTTATGTGGTTGGTTTATTAATTACTTTCGATCCAGCTTTGAGATGGGGGATGATTTTAGGTGCTATTCCCGTAGCGTTAATCCTGCCGAAGTTTTGGAAACAGAGTCCCAAGTGGCAATTATTGTTTGCAGCGATCGCGATCGCGACATGTGCTAGTTTCTACTTAGAATTTCGGGTGCCGAAACTTGCCGCGAATGATATTAGTCGGTATATTCCCGCCACTGCCGAACGGGGGACATCGCAATTTACGATCGTCCAGGGTGTTGTCGATAGTTACCCCCGTGTCACTCGTGGTCAAAATAGTCAGTTTTGGCTCCAAGCGACTCAGCTCAACGATATTCAGGGCGAAATTGCTGAGGGCAAATTGCGTCCTGCCGACGTGAGTAGACCTGTTACTGGTCGGGTGTACGTGACAGTGCCGTTGCAGAGCGGTACGGGCTTGCAACCAGGGGTACAGGTATCAATTACAGGGACATTGTATCTACCTCAAGTCAATGCCAATCCTGGGGGATTTAGTTTTCGGGACTACTTGAGTCAGTCGGGTGGATTTGCCGGAATGCGGGGAGTTCAGTTGCGGGTACCAGATGAAAGTCAGACTCAGGCGTGGAGCTGGGGCAAGCTGCGGCAACGAGTGGCAGCAGCGCAGGTAAAATGGTTGGATGTGCCTGTGGGGCCACTGGTGACGGCGATGGTGCTAGGATCGGATGCGGTGGATTTACCGTTCGATTTGCGCGATCGATTTGTCAGAGTTGGATTGGCTCACGCGCTGGCTGCATCTGGGTTCCAGGTGTCGCTGATTCTGAATGCAATTCTGACGCTCACCCGCAAGCGATTGTCGGTGGTGGGACAGTTCAATCTGGGCGTTGTCGCCTTACTAATTTTCTTGGGTTTAACTGGCTGTCAGCCTGCGGTTGTGCGATCGGTGGTGATGGGAATGGCGGTATTAATTGCGTTGCGAACCAAGCGACAGATTAATCCGATTAGTTCGCTATTTCTGGCTGGTACGCTGTTATTGATTATTAATCCACTTTGGGTGTGGGATATCGGCTTTGAATTGAGTTTTTTGGCAACATTAGGCTTGATTGTCACCGTCGAACCATTACAAAAAAAGTTGGACTGGCTACCACCAACAATCGCCGATCTGATTACGGTACCTCTGGCTGCATCGATCTGGACATTGCCGATTCAACTGTATGTATTCAAAGTTTTTCCCCTGTACAGCTTGCCTGCAAATGTGCTGACTAGTCCATTGATTGGGGTGATTAGTATTGGCGGTACGATTGGCGCATTGGCTGGATCGATAATCCCGATCGTTGGTAGTGCGATTTCCTGGGTTTTGTATGCACCAAGCCAGCTATTAATCTGGATCGTCGATCTATTTAATCATCTACCTAGTAATTCATTTGCTGTGGGGCAGATTTCTCTATGGCAGTTATTTGCCCTGTATGGATTAATTTTAGTTGTATGGGCAATTCCAATCTTACAGAAACATTGGCAATTACCAATATTATTAGGCATGTTGCTAATTATTGTGCCGCTGGCGATCTGGAAAACAACCGAGCTGCAAATTACGGCACTAGCTAGTAAAGACGAACAAATTCTAGTGATCCAAGATCGGGGACACACGATCGTTGTTAATACTGGAAATGAAAGTGTGACGAGATTTGTGATGCTGCCATTTCTTCAGCAGCAGGCAGTCAATCAGATCGATCGAGCCATCGATTTCAATCGCGATCCATCGGCATTAAATAACTGGCAATTGCTATCATCGGCTATTGCGATTAAAGAATTCTATAGTATTGGCAAAGATAGTAGTGATGCTGGGGCAATTAAATTTGTACCGTTACCAGTTGGTAAATCTTATAAGTTCGATCGAGTTGAGATTACGACGATCGAAGCTAATCCAGCGATCTTCCAAATCAGTATTGCTGAATTTAACCAAAAATGGCTAGTGATTGGCGATGATACTACCGACAAAGCGCAGCCAGCGATCGATCTAGAGAAACTTAATTCAGCTCAAATCCTCTATTGGAGTGGTACTAAATTGACAAAGAGATCGATCGACAGTATCAATCCTCAAGTCGCAATTGCTGCCACTGCCAGCCCAGATCCAGAAACAGTCAGACTACTAGAAAAGCACAAAGTTACTGTCTACTATACTGGTCGTGATGGCGCAATTCAATGGACTAAAGAAGGCAACTTTAAGCCTTATTTAGAAGGTGAAAGACCTCAGTGAGTTGGGGATGGGGAGATAGGGAGGTGTGGGATGTGTGGGAGGTGTGGGAAGATGGGGAATTTTAATTATTAACTATCAACTATCAACTATCAACTAATTCACCATCCACTATAGAAGTAGCAATATTCGGCTCGATCGATCGCTTTGAGTGTCTGTTTAGTCGAATTAGCTGCAAAAAATATTGCGCCGACAATCAAGCCGACAACTGCAAAATAGACTCCAAATAAACTACTAAGCAGGTAGCCAGTAACAAAATCAATAGACATTGCTGTTGCGAGAATACTCAAGATATCCTGCAATCGATCGAGACTGAGCAAAATCACTGTATTGAATAAACCGATTGCAAACAATAGATAACCAACACAGGCAAATATTGTCAAAATATTGTCACCTTGACTACGCTGAAGGACTGATAATAGTAAAAATGTGAACGAAATCAATAGTCCAAAATACAACAAAATACGTTTGATTGATGACCAATATTTGCGTTGGAGGATCCAGCTTAAACTATCAGCCTCAGCTACAGTCATCGATTGAGCTTGCTTGTACCAATAAGTAATCAGTTTATAACTGCAATATTCAACTAGTGGCACAATCAGGAGCAGATTTAGCAATGCCAAATCCATACTATCTTGATAGCCTAAACTATGCTGTAATCTATAGCTATAATGACCGCCAGTCGCCGTATTAGCAACCAATCGATCGGCAAATATAAATCCAAAATAGGCAATGCCATATAAAAAATATGGGACTAGTAAATAAACTAAAACGCTTAGATGTGGTAATGCAACTAGCTTCCCAAACTTTGGTTTAATCGATCGATGCTTGACTCGATTGGAGATCGATAAAATCAGGAGCAAGATAAATGCGATCGAGATCATCGCTACCTGTGATTCTAAAGCACTGAGCTTGATGAATACTCTAAAGATAAAGAAACAGCAGGTAATCCCAATTAAGATTGCTGGTGCCGCAAATTGATATTGGAGTCCGACGATCGCAAATAGCATCCAAATGGTACTAAGCACCACATAATAGATACCTGCAATGATAATATAACCATCAGCAGCCAACCCTTGATAGAAACCAAAGACAATCCCAATCGAACCTAGTAAAATAGTTGTAAACAGCCCCATTAGTAGAATGGGAATACAAATCCGATTAGCCTGAATCGGATCTTTCAGTCCCATATAAAACAATCCCCGACGGCTAATCATTTGCACGAAACCGCTGCTAGTAATCAGACTAGCCATTGTCACAAATCCAAATAGAGAATTTAGTCCTGGTGGTAGTAGATCTACTTTCGTCTCGACAGGTAAATAATTGAGAACTAGCAGGATAATAAAAGGAATTGTATAGACAAAACTATGAGAAAATTGCGAGATAAAAATCTTTACTTCGTCAATTAGTTCGAGGTTTTTCTCAATCGGGCGAGCAGTTTCAATGAAAGGGAATTGATCGCGTTGAGCATAAATAAATTGACCGAGTACCAGAGCATCACGGCAACCAAATTCAGTCTCGATCGTTTTGTCCGTATATCCCAATGCTTCGACGATCGCGACAATTTCCCACGGATCGCAAACATTAGGATAATTAGTATAAATTGAGTTGATTAAATTTTGAAGTGAATGATTTGTCATATTTTAGCTGCAATCTTCAATTCTGAAATTCGCGATTGCCTAATTAGATGGAGATAAGTATCAAGATAGGTTTGAATGCACTGTTTTTGTGTAAATAAATCTAAGCCGCGCTGTCGAGATTTCTGACCTAGATCGATTCTTTGTGCGCGAGTTAAACTGAGGAGCTGAATGATTGCTGCCGCTAAAGCAATCGGTTGACTCGCTGGCACAAGTAAGCCAGTGTCGCCCAGTGCTTCGCCAACACCACCGACATCAGTAGAAACAATCGCAGATTCACACAGCATCGCTTCAATTACAGCATAGGGGAAGCCTTCGGAAATACTCGACATCGCTACAACATCAGCCTCACCATATACTCGCCATGGTTCATTGGTGAAGCCAGCAAAGTTGATTGTTTGTTCTAATTTATGTTCTTTGACTTTTGCCTGACAACGAGCATAGTAATCCAGATCCGACGGTTTACCATAGAGTCTAAATTCGACATCTGGAAACTTATCTCGTACGATTACCGCAGCTTCAATTAGTGTCAATTGTCCTTTGAGTGCAAAAATTAGTCCCATGTTTAACACTACTGGATGGTCATTTGGTGGATAATTTTGAGATTTGAATTTTTCTGGATCTGCACCATTATAAATAACTTTAATTCGTTCTGGCGGTACATCCCACCACTGCTCCCATCGGGTATTGTAGCTACAGACAGGCGAAACTAGATCGGCAAAATGATAGTTCAATTTCACCACTGCACCAGCGAGGTAATGCAGGAATCGGCGGACAAAAATTGAGGGGATTCCTGTCCGCAGGTTGAGATATTGTTCGCGAATATTAATCCCGTGTTCGGTAAGTAAATAGGGAATCCCATATTTAATCTTGCCAATCACTCCAGGTAGTCCACAATAACTAGCCGAGGAAGAATGGATCAGATCGACGGGGGGAATTGGAACGTGCAGGGGAATAAGTAGTCGATATAATAACTTGAGCGTTTCGGTAATCTCACCAATCGTAATTCGATCTGGTTTAACTTGTGTTTGCCAAGCTGTGACAATCAGCTTCTGAAAACTCGTCCAGACCTCGATCGACATCATTGTTTTATGATAGTCATAGCGCAAAAAATATTCGTGAATACCCACGAATGTCTGCCCCAATGTCTCGATCTCCAATCGCTCTGGGGCGAGAATCCCCATCAATAACCGCTCGAATAACGGAATAAACTGCCGATCGATCGTGCCGCCAGTAGTGGCTATTTTGCTCCTCAGGGCGCGAGAGAACGGAAATCTCCACCCATACTCGATCGGATCTTCCATCCCCCACAGCGGTACCTTGAGCACTTGGGTGACATTTGCCGCAAGCGGATACTGTTGGGTCAGATAGGGATTTGCGACGATCGCCAAAATCTTGAAATCGACCTCTGGCATCTGTTGCGTCAATTCATGACACCAAGTACTCACACCCCCGCCCAGAAATGGGTAGGTACCTTCGGTGGTGAGGAGGATGCAAGGCTTCATAATTAGTGGATAGTGGATAGTGGATAGTTATACCAATTTAAAGAATTAAAGCGACAGATGTTTACCCCACCCAACCTCCCCTTGGAAAGCTACCGTGTATACACAAGTCGAGAATCTGGTGAATACTCGATCGATTCGCCCCCCAGCCCCCAATTCTGGGGGAGCCAATCTCTGGAAAGTCCCCCAGAATTGGGGGATTTAGGGGGCAATTAACCTAGAAACGAAGCA
>JANXVE010000103.1 GCA_025351825.1 Chamaesiphon sp. 341R_metabat_111
ACCATTGGGCGGATCCGATTTTCACCTTGGGCGGGAATCCATTGGACTTCGGAAATTGCCTTAAGTGCAGCTTCTTTAAACCCTTTAACCGAAGCAAACCACTGTTCTGTCGCACGGAAGATCGTTGGTTTTTTAGTCCGCCAATCGTAAGGATATTTGTGGGGGTAATCTTCTGCTTTAATTAACGAATTTTCGGCAATCAATGCTTCAATTACTAACTGATTACCATTGCCTAAAACATTCTCTCCTTGGAATAATTCCCCTGCTTCCTCTGTAAAGTTGCCATCGCCGTCTACAGGAGCCAGGATTGCCAGCCCATATCTCTGCCCAACAATATAATCTTCTTGTCCATGTCCAGGTGCGGTATGCACCAAGCCAGTTCCCGATTCAGTCGTGATATAGTCACCACCAATGATTACTGGACTCTCGCGATCGTACAGGGGATGCTTGTATTTACAGTGTTCGAGTTCTGCACCTTTGATGACAGATCTGGTAGTCATGTTCAGGTTTAATTTAGTAGCTAAACCTTCCACCATATCAGCAGCGACGATCGCGTATTTGCAGCCAGTATACGGGTTATCATCGCGCCCACTGATTTCGGCGATCGCATAGCTCAGATCGGGATTCACCGCCACAGCCAAATTTGCCGGAATTGTCCACGGTGTAGTCGTCCAGATCGCCACTGCGAGATCTTCGTGAAATGGCTCCAGAATCGCTCTAGCGGCATCAGTAATGTGCGTTACCTTAAACGATGCAAAAATGCTCCGCGAGACGTGCCCTTCGGGATATTCTAGCTCTGCTTCGGCTAGGGCTGTCTTAGAACTAGGACTCCAGTGGACTGGTTTCAAGCCACGATAGATATAGCCCTTCAATACCATCTGTCCAAATACACCGATTTGGGCAGCCTCGTACTCCGGCTGCATCGTCAGATATGGCCGATCCCACTCTGCCCATACGCCCATCCGCTGGAAACCCAGCTTTTGATCCTCTACTGTCTTCTTGGCAAATTCTGCGGCTTTCTGGCGCAATTCTAGCGGGGAAAGGTTCTTCCGCTCCTCCGGCTTCATATCCTGAATCACTTTAAGCTCGATCGGGAGTCCATGACAATCCCAGCCAGGTACATACCGCACCTTGCGCCCTTTGAGCAGTTGATAGCGATTGATAATGTCCTTGAGCGTCTTGTTCAACGCATGTCCCATGTGCAGGGTACCATTGGCATAGGGTGGCCCATCATGCAGCACGAAAATCTCACCAGGATTGGACTGTGACAGCCGCTCAAAAATCTGCTCGTCTGCCCAGAATTTTTGGAGTTCGGGTTCCCGTTTGACGGCATTGGCGCGCATGTCAAACTTAGTCTGGGGTAAGTTTACGGTGTCTTTGTAACTTCCTGGTGCTGCCACAGTAGTAAATGCTCAAGGGTTGATTATATCCGTATATTATAAGTCGTGCTTAGGACTTTAATATCAACATCTCGATTTTCGGGACGAAAGGCTACGCCAACGCAGCTACGAATCTAAAATATCTTTGACATCTCTCGTTGCGTACAAAATTCGCACTATCTCTACAAAATCATCGCGATCGATATAAAAAATTAAGTATTTCCTAAAATCTTTGACCGACCATTTTCGTAACCCTTGCAATCGACTGTTATTAGTAACAAAATGCCACCAATCCCAGGCATTCTGGCAATTTGGGCGATGGTAAGCCGAGTTGCATCAAAGAACTGGAGTGCAGTTTCAGGACGATCCTGAGAAATGTAAGCAAAACAATCGTCTAAATCTTGATTTGCCTTCGGCGTAATAGTAATCTTCTTAACCATGCTTACGATCGATGAAGCGCGTCGAGAGCAGCACGTCTAGAACTCCACCAATCATCTGTCACTTCAACAGATTCGCCACTATCTAATCCTTCAATTAGTAGTGATTCTACTTGCTGTTGTTGTCTGAGCCGCTCTTGTTCGCGGAGAATCATATTCAGCACATACTCGCTAGGCGTACTAAAACCATCGGCGATCGCTTGCTGCTCGATAAAGTCACTAATTTGGTTGGGTAGTGAGATATTTACCATGTCATACTCTACTAGAAAATTTTTCCATGCTACCTAACTCTAACTCAGGCAATAGCTCTAGCAGCAATCTGCCCATCGATCGAATCCAGCACTCGATCGAACCTCACTGTCACTCATTCAATCAGGATTGGGCTTTGCCTACGCTACGCGATCGAGCACAAACAATCGCGCTGCTTACTTTTTTATGCTTCAACAAGATCGATCTCAATTTTCTTACCGAGAATTCTAGCGGCTTTACTCAGAGTATTGAGCGTCACTGAAGTATTGTTTGGATCTAGCAATCTATCTACGGCAGCACGACTAGTACCCATTGCTTTGGCGACATCAGTTTTGGTCATGCGATTGGATTCAATCTCTTGCTGTAATTGCCATGCAATGACTCTTTTTATCGCAATTTCGTTTGCTTCTACTAGTAAATTTTCTTCATCCAGAAAGTCATTGAACGAAGATCCAATATGAGGATTGTTATTTGTCATCTGCTGTCTCTAAGTTTGATTTACGATGTAGAGCTAAGTCTAGGATCGTCACTAGCTGGATGCAGTTTTGCCAAAACCCACTGGCGGCGGGCATTTTGGATAAAAGGTTCTGCGCGTCGATCGTCATTTAGGTCGAGTCGGTTGCAGGTTGCTCTCCCAGTATCAGTTTGACCAATCATTTGCAAGCCATCTATCGACCAAATAAAATGCTCCGACCATTCTTGGCGACGGGGGTTAAATAGGGGAATTTCAGTTTGAGTTTCGGGGTCGATTCCGGTTGTAAAATTGTAGCGAATTTCGTTGCACCGACGACAGGCAAGGGCAAGATTATCTAGGTTATCATCTCCACCCAGCGATTGAGGCTGGAGATGGTCAACCGATAATGGAGCGGAACTCAAAATTTCTGGATAATGACAATATTCACAACGATATTTGGCACGTTGGCGTAGAGTTTGAAATAGGGATTTAGAGATGGGCATTAGCTTTAGCAGCAATTACGCCATTGATGTAACTAAAGATTTCATCGAGTTCGCCGATCGTGGCTAATTCGATCGATTCTTCTGTACTTAACAAATCCGCCTTTTGACGATCGAGTAAATCTTGCAGTCGATCGCCCAATTCTTCGGTAAATTTGAAGAGGGTAAGATTATTGATTTGTTGGACTTGAATGCCTGTGGGGATAAAGGTGGAAGGCTTGAGCAGTGTAGTCATAGAGTTTGACCGCTGGGCAATGTACATATACCAGGATAACGTGCTGTCGATCGACTCACCCAAGCGAACCTCACTATCACTCATTCAACCAGGATTAGGCTTTGCCTACGCTACACGATCGAGCAGAAACAATCGATCGAGTCTAGTGAGGTTGGGTGGGTTCGTTCGATCGTTATCATTAACAGCAAAGATTTCTAGCATAAACCCACCCCTACAAACGACTAATAACGATCGAATCTCATGCGATGCTGTGTGCAGCTCTAGGGTCTTTTAATTCACCAAAGTGTGTCTCGATTAGGGCGGCAGGGTTAGTGGCTGTGGACATGGAATAGATCTCCAGCGTTCAATCATTTCTCCTACTTCAACACCTTCTTTTTTGCCAGCCGCTATTTGTTACGAAACGTGTGCGTTTGCCCTGACTCCAAACTCCGATAACTGCTATGATGGGCTTGAACTTATCCCTCACAACAAAAAGGCGAAGATTAACATGGTGCAAGCACCTGTAGCTCCGGTGGTGCTGGTAATTTTAGACGGTTGGGGATATCGACCAGATATTCAGGGAAATGCCATCGCTCAAGCCAAAACACCGAATATTGATAGCCTGTGGACTGCTTATCCACACGCCCTGATTAGCACATCTGGTAGGGCAGTCGGATTGCCAGATGGACAGATGGGTAATTCGGAAGTCGGACATTTGAGTATCGGCGCGGGGAGAATTGTCCCGCAAGAGTTGGTGCGGATTTCTGATGCTGTCAAGGATGGGAGTATCTTGGAAAATCCCGCCCTGGTAAAAGTTTGTAAAGCTGTCAATCAATATCAGAGTAAGTTGCATTTAATCGGACTTTGTTCTGATGGTGGAGTTCATTCCCACACAGATCATTTGATTGGCTTATTGCGATTAGCTAAAGCTCAAAACATCAGGGAAGTCTGTATTCACGTCATCACCGATGGACGGGATACCGATCCGCGTGATGGTTTATTGGCGATCCAAAAAATTGAGGATGCGATCGACGAAATCGGTGTTGGCAAGATTGTAACCGTCAGTGGTCGCTACTACGCACTCGATCGAGACAATCGCTGGGATCGAGTCAAGCTAGCTTATGATGTGATGACTGAAGCTGGCGCAGGTACTGGTGAAACAGCAATCACAGTCTTGAACGATAGCTACGCCGCAGATAAAACTGATGAATTCATCAACCCCACCAGAATCGCTCCAGGGGCGATCGAAACTAATGACGGTGTGATTTTCTTTAACTTCCGTCCAGATCGAGCTAGAGAACTCACCAGTGCTCTAGTGAGTCCAAAATTTACTGGCTTTGTTCGGGAGCAAATTATCCCGCTTACATTCGCCACTTTCACTCAATACGATTCGACCTTCCCAGTTCTAGTTGCCTTTGAACCACAGCAGCTTACCAACCTTCTCGGTGAAGTGATTGCTGCACGAGGCCTGAAGCAGTTTCGGGTTGCCGAAACCGAAAAGTATGCCCATGTTACTTATTTTTTCAATGGTGGACTAGAGCAGCCATTGGCAGGTGAGGATCGGGAATTGATTCCCAGCCCCCAAGTGAGTACATACGATCGCGCTCCAGCGATGTCGGCCACGACAGTGACAAATGTTGTGCTCAAGGCGATCGCCAAGCAAGTATATACTCTGATCGTGGTGAATTATGCCAATCCCGATATGGTCGGACATACGGGCAAAATAGAACCAACTATTCAAGCAATTGAAGCGGTGGATGTCTGTCTGGGTAAACTACTCACAGGTGTGGGCAAAGTCGGTGGCACTACTATCATCACCGCAGATCATGGCAACGCTGAATATATGTGTGATGAGCAGGGCAATCCCTGGACAGCACACACCACCAATCAAGTTCCACTCATCCTAGTCGAAGGCGAACGTCGTCAACTTCAGGGGCATGGTACCGATGTAGTGCTGCGCGAAGATGGCAAATTAGCCGATCTGGCACCGACAATCCTCGAAATTCTCCAGATTCCCCAGCCTGTGGAAATGACGGGTAAGTCGATGGTTGTCCCTACTCTGGTCGAATTTCAGCACACTCGATCGCCGATGCGGGTTGGCGTGTAAGCAGATACAATAATTAAGGACTTTTAAGATTTAAAATACTAAATGGATATTGTTAAAATCGTCGAGATTATTTGGTCTGTTTCAGCTTTTGGTTTGACTGCAATGGTCTTACTACACAGTCCCAAAGGTGATGGAATCGGTGGGATTGGTGGTCAAGCTCAGTTATTTGCCAGCACCAAAAGTGCCGAGAGCAACCTCAATCGAATTACTTGGGGTTTATTTCTAATATTTATTACGCTGACGATCGTGCTCAGTGCTGGCTGGTTGACGAATGGAGCTGTGCCAGCAGTAGTTCCGCCTGTAGTAGCTCCATCTACAGGCTTCTAGTAGTTAATTAGTGAGAGATGGTGCGTAGATCTGTACCCCACCCAACCTCCCCTTTCCAAGGGGAGGAGCTAGATTATCGTTGACTGCATTCAACTTAATAGATGATAAATTCCCCCTTGAAGAGTGGGCTTCTTGTCCCCTCCCCTTTACAAGGGGAGGGCTAGGGTGGGGTACAGATCTACGCATCATCTCCAACAGACTTCTGTATGCACGGTAGCCCCGTTTATAAGGGGAGGGCTAGGGCGATGCACTGAGCGACAGCCGTAGCGTAGCGTCTCCGTAAGGAGAAGTGTGGGGTATAGATCTACCCCACATCCAAACAAGCATCTAAGGCCCAGCAAAAACTGCGTTCTCGATATCTTGACGACTGAGCGAATATTTGAACGTGCGATAGATACTGGGTGGAGTATCAGAGATAAAACTAGGGATGGTCGCCGCATGATATCGAACGGTCAGTTCCTCGACATCTAGGGACAATTCCGCGTGCCAATCGGGTCGATTGATGTGCCAGCAATGCAACTCATTATCATCTTGCTCACAACCCATCGATAGTAGCCATTGTTCGATTTCTGGTAGGGGATGATTGTACAGTGGCGTATCAGTCGGTAGTAGGGTCATGAATGGCATTGATTCCGAGGTAAAGCGATACAAGAGGCGATCGACTTACCCTATTTTAGATCGATTACCTGGGTATTTAGGCGATCGAAATCAATTTAGGCTCTCAATTTTTATTCACAGCCGAATATCTTGGGAAATTGCCGCCAAATCTGCTGGCGTATTACAGTTGGCGAGACAGCGCGGATCGGTAATTATTAATTCTGCCACTATCTGCATTTCTAGCCAGCCTTGGAAAGATCGTCCACCATTGTCGATGTATTCGATCGCTGAATCAAGGTAAATTTGTCGATAGAAGCCACACAAAGGCTCCCAACCTTTGGATACATGTCGAGGCAGATAAGCGATGCTCTGGCTGTCAATAGACGGCAATCGATCGATCCAGGATTGGACGACTGGAGTTGATAAGTTCGGCAGATCGCAGGCGAGTAGGAGTATCCAGGTTGCGTCGATCTCCGCCAACGATCGAACAAAAGCGATGAGCGGGCCTTGATGGGGCTGCTGTTCGAGGATAAATTTACAATCAGTGGGTAAAACCTGTCGATACCGATCTGGCCAAGGTGTCACTATATAAATCTGACCCAGATCGACGCAGTTAGCGACAACATCATAAATCCGTCGAATCAATGGTACACCAGCAATCTCGATCGTGGCTTTATCTCGGCCCATTCGAGAGCTATGACCACCAGCAAGAATGACAACAGCCAGTTTACTAGCAGCCATTTTAGTACCCTGAAGGGATTTTAGATGCTGGCATCGGTTTTGGAGCTTGAGCCGTAGCTGGCAATGATTTTGGCTGGCGTAGTGGCGCGCCGTGGACAAATACGACCATCTGTGGCTTGGGATCGACTAGATTACTTCCTTTCGCTTCTGCCGTTTTAGCCAGCTCTTGTTTGAGGTTTTCATTCATTACTCCCTGCTGGCTTTCTTGGTTTTGCCACCGTCTTAATCGATCTTGTTGAGTTCGCCAGGTAGTTTGGGTATGCATTGTATATCCATACACGATCGAACTCAATCCAAAAACAATGACAAACAGAAGCATTGAAACTTTTTGGGCAGCTAGCAGTGATTTGAGCCAGACTGGAGCTGGAACATGGCTGTGTAGTTGTCTGACTTGCTGTTGTTGAAAACGATCGATACCAACTGTAGTCGATTTCAATGAGGCATTTGAAGCTGAGGATATCCGATCTCGCTGTGTGCGAAGTCCGCTTCCACGAGTGACTGTACGGGAATTGATGGGGTCGGGTAGTTTATTCGGTTGATGCATGTAGGAGATTGTGAGATATCTTACGTTTGTATGTTAGCATTCCTCCGATCGATATATTTCAACCGAGCCAGCGATCGATGCTACCAACCATCAAGATTCAGTTAGTCAAAGTCGGGCTTTGCACCGTCACTGTGTGGCAATTTGCCAGCTCTGTGACGGCAAATAATCTTCTGCCAGATGCCGACATTCCCGAGGAAGTGCTCAGAGCCGAAATTATTACTGAAGCCAGATCGCCGATTAATGGCGAAGCTCTATCTGCTCAAGATTTTGCCGAACTAGTCGTCACTACCAAACAACAGCTAGATCGGGATGATGCGGTTGCGGCTACCACTAATCCCAAGTTTAAGGAAGCAGTTTTGTTATTGCGATTGCGCGGGTTTCTCAAATCTATCGGGGTGCCGATTAAGTAGTAGATCGTAATTGATAATTGATAGTAAAAGCGTAGATCCGAGGGTACCCACGAGGGGCACCCCTACAGGTAACTTGTATAGGGGTGCCCTTCATGGGTACCCTAAGATCTACGCTTTTACTTAAAGCCTGAATCACTATTTATCAGCGAGAAATTCTAGATAGCTAGCGGTCAAATCTTTGACGGAGAGGTCGAAAAATTGTTTGCCATGTTCGGGTGTTGCTAGACTGGGATCGGAACCCATTCTCCCATCTGGATAACGACGACGAAAATCTGCCGCGCCGAGAATTTTGCGTTCGGTGGAGAGATTATTTGGATCTAATGGGGTAGATTTAATCGATTCAGGATACAGGTACTGAGTCAGAGCCACTTCGGAAGGAGTTGCATGAGAACCCTCTTTGTCGCCATATAATTCTTTAGCAAGACGATAGACACTTCCCGACATAAACCAATTTGCCGTTTGACATTCTACTCGATCGGCATTGGGAATATTCAAGTCTGATAAGTGCGCGTATGTTTCGGAATAAGCTGCTTTGAGCGTTGCAATATTACCGCCATGACCATTGATAAAAAAGAACTTGGTAAATCCAGCCCGCACCAAACAGGTCAGATAATCACGGATCACCAGAATCATCGTACTCGGACGCAAGCTAATCGTACCTGGAAAGCTCGTATGGTGTAACGCCATCCCGACATTAATCGTCGGCGCAACCAAAGCATTAGTAGCTATCCCCACCGCTGCGGCGATTCCTTCTGCACAAATAGCATCAGTCCCAATTAATCCCGTCGGGCCATGTTGCTCGGTCGAACCGATCGGTATAATTATGCCAGTAGATGTTTGGAGATATGTTTCAACTTCTGTCCAAGTACTCAAATGTAACTGCATAAAAATAATCGCTAAAAAACTGGATCTAAAAGTCTATGATGACTATTATCGTAGTATGTGCCATCACTTACTATTGTTAACCCAGTCCCCCAGTCTCCCAGTCTCCTAGTCTCCTAGTCCCCCAGTCCCTCAGTCCCTCAGTCCCCCAGTCCCACACCCCCTTGTCTTCCCCAGAATACGACCTAGTAATCATCGGCGCGACAGTAGCAGCGCGAACAGCAGCAATCGAGGCTGTGAATCTACAGGCGCGGGTGGCACTAGTCCTCCCGCAATCATCGGTGCAGCCCAATAGCGACCTCTATCCCTATGCTTTGGCACAAATAGCCACATCTAGTCGTTTGAGTCGAACGCCACTTCAGTCCCTATCTAGCTATCCCTGGGAGTATGCTGCGTTAGCCAATGAACGGCTCGAACAACAGTCTAGTCCAGCATTATTGGCGGCAATGGGGGTAGATGTCATCATGGGGGATGGTGAATTTTGTCGTCGTCCGCATCTAACGTTTAGCATTAATCAGCGATATCTGCGTGCTCGTGCTTACTTGATGGCGACAGGATCGGTAGCCCAAGATCCAGCGATTCCAGGCATTCAGGCCGTAGATTATCTGACTTTGGCTCGATTGCCTTGTTTAATCGAGCGCGAAATTCCATTAAGATGGGCAATTATTGGATCTGAATCGATCGGGGTAGAGCTAGCACAGACGCTGGCAAAACTCGGCTGCCAAGTCAAGCTAATCGTCGAGACAACCCAGATTTTACCCTATGAAAATCTAGAGACTTCCAAGCTAATTCAGGCGCAGCTAGAAGCAGATGGTGTCCAGATTTATCTAGCAACTATCGTGCAGAAGGTCGATCGAGAAAATACCTGTAAACTAGTTTTAATTGAAGATGAATCGATCGCTGTAGATGAGATTTTTATAGCTTTACCCGATCGACCATTGCTAGAATCATTTAATCTCGATGGTGCGGGGGTTGACTATACAGATAAGGGCATCTCGATCGACAAAAAACTCCAAACATCCGATCGTCAAATCTATGCCTGTGGCAGTGTCTGTGGTAATGTCCTCGGTGGCTATCAGGGTGAAAGCTTGACTAAATTTGAAGCAAAGATTGCTGTCAAAAATATCCTATCTTGGCGCAAAACTAAAATTAATTACGCTAGTTATAACAATCTACCTTGGGCAGTATATACAGATCCACCTCTAGCACGAGTCGGGATGACTATAGATACTGCGATCGATCGCCGCAAGCAAAATTTAGTTATTCTCAGAAAGTATCTCAAAACTTGTCCCCAGGCAATTATCGATAATATCACCAGTGGTTACTGCCAAATTATTGTTAGCCACAAAGGTCAAATTCTCGGTGCTGAAATTGTCGGTCAAAATGCTCCAGAATTAATCCAAATCCTTGCATTAGCAATTCAACAAAAGCTCAAGATTACCGATCTAACTGCCTTTCCTTATCTCTCGCCTAGCTACGCCGAATTAATTTACCAAACCGCTCAAGAATGGTCTGATTTCAATCGAACTCAGCGACAACAGCAACCTCGTTGGCGTAAATTACTGTGGTGGTGGAAATAGATGGAAAAACCTCATCTTCGCAAAAGAAACTTGCCGCCATTTTTTGATAATATAAATAATCCTGAATTTCATCACTTCCCCCAAGGCGTGGCTGTCGATAGTACGCCGCCACAACCAGATTTATCACCATTTGATTCCGATCTCTTGAGCGTCTGCGGTATTCCAGGGCATCGCCCCCATGCAGACGATTTTAGAGCGTTACTTAAAGCCTATCCAAAAATTCTCCAGCGGATTCAAACAGCAGTAAATGGAGAAATTTTTCCTGGCAGAAGTACTCAATCAGAATTCTTGGAAGACTTAATTACAATTTGGTTTAAACAGCATGGCTTTGAGCATATTTTTTGTGGCACTGTTCATCGGGGACAACTGAAAGGGCTGCACTATGCTGGGCGATATCTCCAGTTGCAACAGCAAGGATTGGCGGGGAAATTACCTGACAACCAGCATCAACAAGAAATAATTGAAGGTGCGGTATATACGATCGGTGTATTGCTCAAATATGGTAGTCAAATTATCATCGACAAGCGGACTGGCTATGCTTTAGTTTCCGATGCCGTGGAATTATTAATCGCTGCTACCCAAGCATTTAAACTCAGAGATCGTCCAAATACTGTCTGTACTTTTCCGGTGATCGATGTCGATTCTGGACACAATTATCCAGCAGTATTTGTCAAGCAAGATAATGCGATCGTGACTTTTTATCCTGACGCTACACCCACAGATCCAAAATGCTAAAGCCAATCTTTGACTTTATACACCCACATCCCAATATATTCACGAATCGCTGATGTCGTCACAGCAAGATGTTCTTCATCCGGCATCAAGCTGAGGATCACAGATTCAATTTGGAGATTTGGTTCGTCCAATTCTAACTGAGAAACACGATAATCAGTCGGTGCCGCGATCGCTTTAATCCCTAGATGTTTGAAAATTGCCATCGATCTCGGCATGTGCATCGCCGAAGTCACGAGGAGAATAGTTTTAAAATTATTTGCTTTTAAAATCTTCTGCACATACACACCATTATCGCGAGTGTTCATGGATTCGCCTTCAAGAATAATGTCAACCTTGGGCACTCCCATTGTCACCAATAAATTAGCCAAGTCTTCAGATTCAGGTTTACCGCCACCTTTCCAGGCGATTCTGCCCCCACTAACGATAATTTTTGGTGCTTTGCCCGCACGGTACAAACTCGCTCCATACCAAACCCTGTCACCTGCCTCTGAAAAGTCAACATCGGGACGTGGATATGCTTTAGATCTGATCCCCCCTCCCAATACCACGATCGCATCCGCAGTTGGTAGTTCGCCTTTCGGAATATTTTGCCACTCCAGAGATTGCGCCAGCCCATTACTTACCCAAGTATTCCCACTGAGAAATAAAATCATTAAAGCCGCACTAATAAATGCCGGAGTTAACCTAGATTTCTTCCACCGCAAAACTAGTGCAATAACTAATAATAAACAAGTCGCACCCATTGGGTAGAAAAAAAGCGGAATGAGTTTTGAGAGAAATAAAAACATTTAGGTTAGTTGATAGTTGATAATTGATAGTTGGTCGCTGATTTCATATTACGACCTCGATTATGTAAAACGGGCAATCGCTCGATAACACTCAGCAGAGTGGGGCTTTAGACCCCATCCTAAAAACCAAATTATAAACTAAGCTATTAGTCATTTAATTTACATATTTCAGCCCCGCTCTCCGCTTTCAAAAAATCTAGTATGTGATTTAAATGTAAGGGCAGCTTATCAACTATCAATTATCAACTAATTTAACGATCGACAATTTTTACCTGACAAGCTGCTTCAAAAGCCTTAGCTCTTGCTAATTCTGTACTCTCCGCTTTCGCCAAAGCCACGCCCATCCGCCGATAGGGGCGAGAGTCAGGCTTACCAAATAATCGAAGATCTACATCGGGCTGACTGAGAGCTTCAGCTACGCCAGTAAAATAGATCGAGTCAGATGCTTCACTCGCTAAAATCACTGCACTCGCGGCTGGGGCGTACTGAATTATGTTCGGAATTGGTAAACCTAAGATCGCCCGTACATGCAGCTCAAATTCATTTAAGTTTTGCGATATTAACGTCACCATGCCTGTGTCGTGAGGGCGGGGCGATAGTTCTGAAAAAATCACCTCATCAGCCGTGATGAAAAATTCTACACCAAAGATGCCTGCTCCGCCCAATGCGTCGGTTACTTTGGTGGCGATTGCTTGAGCATCTGCAAGTTGTGCGGGGGTGATTTCGGCTGGTTGCCAAGATTCTTGATAGTCACCACGTTCTTGACGGTGCCCAATTGGGGGACAAAAAATTGTCGGTGCATTCCACTGTTTAATTGCTAGCAGGGTAATTTCGATCTCAAAATTGATAAACTCTTCAATAATTACTTTCTGACTATCACCTCTAGAACCATCAATTGCATAATTCCATGCCGCCTCAACTTCTGCCGCACTATTTACGACTGATTGCCCTTTCCCAGATGAAGACATGACTGGTTTAACAACATTTGGAAATCCGATTTCTGTTGCTGCCGATCGCATCTCAGATAGGGTGGTAGCATAGGCATATTTAGCCGTCCGCACTCCCAATTCTTGATGGGCGAGTTCGCGGATCCGATCGCGATTCATCGTATAGTGAGTCGCCTTAGCAGTAGGTATGACGGTGATTCCCCGCTGCTCAAATTCGGCTAACTTTTCAGTTCTAATTGCTTCAATCTCAGGAATAATGTAGTCGGGTTGATGCTTGGTGACAACTCGTTCGAGATCGTCTCCACTCAACATCGAAATCACTTCAAATTCGTCAGCAACTTGCATCGCTGGTGCCTGAGGATATCGATCGACTGCGATGACGTGATTGCCCAATCGTTGCGCTGCGATCGCAAATTCTTTGCCTAATTCACCCGCGCCCAACAACATCAACTTTTTAGGCAACTTCAGCATATTCTTACTCATTCGCAGTCTACTATTTCCAATTAATAATAGCTTCGATCGCCCATCTTGGACAGCCTCGATGAGTTGTGACAGTTTTTTCGCTGATGGCGTTACCTTGGGGATCGTGGATGACTTCCGTTCTGACGATCGTTTCCCCATGTTCGAGATACTCCTCTAGCACATCCATTGCATTCGCCATTAGTTGTGCTGACATCGGGGTCAAAATTTGACCAGTCAGCGTGCTACTGCGATCTTCTTCATACAATAGCGATGAGTTCTGTGGCAGATTGAAACCTGATTGAGACATAGTTGCATTGGGGTCAAATGGGAGATCGAATGGTAGATCGCTTTGAATCGAACCTTCGATCGCCAACTTAGAGATGATCTTACCCAAAATATCACTATCAGTGCCATCATTTGACACATTTTTGGTGGTATTTAGATCGGCATTTACGACAGTAGCCACATTCCCTAGTTTGGCAATCCAGGCGATCCGATCTCTCTGTGCGAATGAAATCAAACCCAGTCTAGTTTGGACATCCAATCTGTCGTCAGTAGAGATCATCTGTTGGACGCGATACCATTTCGATCGAGCCAGAATGAGGATATCTAATTGTAATCCCATTGGATCTAGATGTTGATTTTCTTGCCAGGTCTGCCACAGTAAATCGGCTGGTTCGTATGACAATGTATAGCCGTGGGGGATTTCATATTTTTGATAACGCATGAATCCTCGCTCGGCGGTAGCGGCATCGATCGGGATAAACTGACTCTCAGAAATGATCTCTTGAATCATCTTTAGATATTTACTATCCTTTTTAATCAAGATATAGTGCAGTCTTTCAGAGATCTTGTGAATCGCAATCAAGTCACCAGTTGGAGTTGATAGTTGCAATGAATTGTGAGCGTAGTCAATTCGTAGATTTTGATTGACAACCAACCGTTTCTTGCCGCGTGCAAATCGACGCACGATTGTTTCATCGTCTAATCGTTCGCGAAGCGTCTCGGAACGAGAATCGGAGATATTCTGGCGATCTTCAAACTCTGGTGGTAGATCTAAATCTTGAGAAATTTCAGTCAAGCTTGCAGCCTCATCAGCATTAACATTAGTAGCCATTTTTCTCTACCCGATCGATTGAAGTTTTAGTTGAATTTAGAATCTTAATTAAAAACCAGAGCATCAAATCTTAAATTTCTGATGTCGTTGGTAAAAGCCCAAGGTCGGTAATCGACTTTTCATTATCTCAAATCTAGCCAAGTACTATACATTAGGATCGAATCGATCTGCCCCATACCTGCTCTCTCTTAGAGTACCCAAGATTGCCCTCGCTATTAAACCCCAATCGCTAGAGATCGAATTGTGCCGCCTCCTGTAATATATGAATACAAAAAAATACCTAGATCTGGAGTGATGAAAATACTAGGAAAGATCGGAAAAATGTAGCGGAATTAATATGTATCGATCGAGACTGTCAACTATCATGCAGAGATTATTAGAAACTAATGCTGTAAGAATCGACATGTCGTATTCGTACAGCCACACAAGTACGTAGTGAGAACAGACATTTATCAAATGACCAATCTATCAACCAAAATCTTATCCCCGATCGCGCTCGGTATTGCTGTGTGGATGACTGGAGCATCTACAGCAACCGCCAACCCCAACAGCAATCAAGATACCGCTGTCACCCCTCAATCATCGACTCAGCCAGGATCGCTACAGCGCGTCAGCTCCTTGGCCGTTAATCTTGAGACTGAGCCTACTCCCGAACAACTCACTCAAGCTAGAGAATCAACTGAAATTAGACCTGGCGATTGGGCGTATCAAACTCTCCAAGCCTTGAATACCAAATACGATTGTAGCAACATGCCCACGAGTGGTAAGGTTCTATCCCGTGAACAGTTTGCTACTAGTCTCAATGGCTGTGTTCAATCGATCGAGCAACTAGTTGCTAGAAAGCCGCGCAAACCACTAAAAAGGAGACGTGTAGCTCCCAACCCAGCACCTGAAGTTGCGCCCCAACCAGCACCTGAAGTTGTAGCACCACCGATCGCACCAGCTCCAGTGGAACCCCCCGCTCCAGTCGATGCACCAGAAGCATCGGTATCTCAACAAGATTTGGACAGACTCAAAGGACTAGTTCAATCTTTTGCCAGTGAGCTACAAGGTGTGGACTCTCGCCTTCAGGCGATCGAGACTACCACTAAAAAGATTCAAGATCAGAGCTTTTCGTCCACTACCAAGCTAGTTGGCGAAGTCATTATTGGCATCAATGGTTATGGTGGGGCCGAGAAAGCCGCTACGCCAGCAGTTGGTACCACGCCTGCTGTCCCAGCACGAGCAGCAACTGGGAATGTCTTAACCGATCGAGTCCGTCTCAACTTTGATACTAGCTTTACAGGCAAAGATCGGCTCAGAACCAGACTGCAATCCCGTAATAATATTGCCTTTAGTGGTGCGGTCACTGGCACCAATATGACTCGATTGGGTTTTGATGGCAATGAAGACAATAATACTAGTGTTTCCTTGCTCCAGTACAGTTTTCCCATCAGCGACCAAACCAAAATCATTGCTGAAACGATCGGTAGTGAGTTTAACGAGAATATGAGCACCTTCAATGGTGAACTGTCTAGTTCTGGCAGTGGTTCGATCTCACGCTTTGGTCGCTTTAACCCAGTCTATCGCCTCAGTGGTGATGGTGCTTCACTAACTGTCAACCATAAGTTTAGTGACGAATTAGCTTTAGCCGTAGGGTATGCCGTTCCAACTGTTAACGCTGTTGCTAACCCAGCCCAGGGTTCTGGACTATTCAATGGTTCCAATAGCATTATCAGTCAGTTGAGCTATTTACCAAGCAAGGATCTCAGTCTAGGTCTGATCTATGCTCGCTCTTATGGCCCAGGCGGAATTACGGGTTCAACTGGTAGTTCCAATGCAAACAGTCCATTTGGAGCGATCGGCACTACCGCCAATCATTATTCTGCACTAGCCAGCTACAAAATCAATCCTGGTTTTGTCGTTTCTGGCTGGGCTGGTTTCATCGATGCCAAGCGGGAAAATCCTGCTGGTGCGGCTGCTGCTACTGGTACTGCCAGTGTTAGCAACTACGCATTGTCATTAGCTTTCCCTGACTTCGGCAGCAAGGGTAATAACCTCGCATTCATTGTCGGTATGCCACCAAAACTCAATTCTCGGAGTACGACAACAGGTACTGCGGCGGCTGTAACTACAACAGGCAATCCTGATACTTCATATCATATCGAAGCATTGTACAGGATCAAGTTAAGCGACAACCTCGCAATTACACCTGGCTTATTGTTGATTACCAATCCCGAGCATAATAGTGCCAACCCAACTGAGTATGTTGGTACTATTCGGACAACTTTTAAATTTTAACTATGACGATCGATACAACCCTGATGCTCTGACTTAAGTGGTTGTTAACAACATTTGTTGTCTGGACAATTGTAATCATTTGTCGTTAAAGTTATTAAAACTTGGAATATATTCTGTAGCGGAAAGCAAATATTGTTTTTCGCTACTTTCTGATGTGTATTGTTAATTTATTGAAGATAAACGGTAAACTAGAATGCAGAAATCAAGAGATTAACATTGCAAAATGTAGCTTGCGATACTCGATTTTTATAATAATCACAAGTGTGAGGAAAAGCATCTCTATAATGACAAATTTACTATCAAAAAATCTGCTATCGCCAATCCTGCTTGGTCTTGCTGTCTGGATCGCTGGCACATTCTCAGCGACAGCCAATCCCAGTAGCACTCAATCTACGACCATCACCCCCGAGAGGAATGCAAATCCGGCACCACTTAAGGTTACTAACCCCCTCGCCACTATCGTGGGCACAGAGGCTACTACCGAACAAATTAACCAAGCGACTGAGTCAGTAGAAGTCAAACCTGGCGATTGGGCTTATCAAACCCTCCAGTCCTTGAATGCCAAATATAGCTGTAGCGACATGCCCACAGGCAATCGCGCCCTATCCCGTGGAGAATTTGCCACTAGTCTCAATGGCTGCATTCAGTCAATGGAGCAACTAGTTGCCAGAAAACCACGCAAAGCAATTAAAAGAAGAAAAGCAGTACCAGCACCAGTCGCGCCTGAAGTTGTCACCCCACCGCCAGTAGCTCCTGAAGTTGCACCTCCACCTCCAGTTCAGCCTCCAGCACCCCCAGAAGTTTCCCAGCAAGATCTCGACCAGCTCAAGCAACTAGTCCAGTCATTCGGGACAGAATTGCAAGGGGTAGATGCGCGAATCAAAGCCATCGATGGCAGGATTGCCGATCTCAAAGACAAGAGCTTTTCAACTACTACCAAACTGGTTGGCGAAGCAATTTTTGCAGTTAGTGGTTTGGCTGGTGGCCCTGATAACGCTACCCGTAGTACAATCTTCTCCGATCGGGTCCGGCTCAATTTCCGCAGTAGCTTCACAGGCAAAGATTTACTCTTGGTTCGGCTCCAATCCCGCAACAGCAACAGTTTTGCAGGTGGTACCCCAACAGCCACCAATCCAAGACCCTCTGCCGCACTCACTAACATGGCTCGGTTAGGATTTGAAGGTAATGATGATAACGCTACCACCCTGCACAGATTGCAATATCAACTACCACTAACTTCCACCACTAAAGTATTTGTCGAAGCCGTTGGTAGTGAGTTCAATGATAACTACTACACCTTTAACCCCGAACACCAAGCTGCTGGGACTGGCTCGATCAGCCGTTTCGGACGATTTGCCCCAATCTATCGCCTCAGCAATGAGGGTGCAGGGATTGGAATAGATCACAAATTTAGTCCCAATCTCGGCTTGGCAGTCAGCTATGCCGTACCTCGCGTTGGTATTCCAGGAGTTGGTGGTACAGCTCCAGAAACTGTCAGCAGTCCCGCAGATGGTAATGGATTATTCAATGGTTCCAATGTGCTATTTTCACAACTCACCGTCAAACCTTCAGATGATGTGAGCTTGGGTTTAGTCTATGCACGTTCTTACAATTCTGCGGGTACGGGTCTGTCCGGTGCTAATGGTAGTAACATTGCCAATAATCCGTTTAACTCTACGGGTACGGCAATAGTAGCAACTACAGCCAATCACTATACTGTCGTTGGCAGTGTCAATCTTTCCAAAGACCTGATCCTGTCTGCCTGGGGCGGTTTGACTCAAGCCGAACGGCTTAATGCACCTGGGAAGGCTGAGATCTGGAACTATGCAGCAACTCTAGCCACTAAAGATTTTGGTTCCAAAGGCAGTACTTTAGGATTTGTCGTTGGGATGCAACCCAAATTGACGAGTAATAGTGGTGCTACTGCGGCGCGTGTTGACAAAGATACTAGTATGCACATTGAAGCGTTCTACAAGTACAAGGTTAGCGATAATCTCTTTATCACACCTGGATTGTTGATCCTCACCAATCCAGAACACAACGCTGCAAATCCGACTGAGTATCTTGGCACGATTCGATCGACTTTTGTGTTCTAGGCGTAAATCTCTACCCCACCCTAGCCCTCCCCTAGTTTATTAGAGATAATGCGTAGATCTGTACCCCACCCCAGCCCTCCCCTTGGAAAGGGGAGGGGGTAAGAGTTTTATATACATCGACTTAAAGATAGTAAAGCAATAGTCCGGACAGATTTATGGAGCCAACGAGCCATACTGTAGAAGGCTGTCATAGTTAGGATGGGCTTTAATCAAAGTCTGGTCAAGCCCTAACATGGAAATAAATCTCTCAAGTAGATGCTCATTGAGTGCAAGTC
>JANXVE010000046.1 GCA_025351825.1 Chamaesiphon sp. 341R_metabat_111
CCGCTCTACTCGTCAGCCAAGATCCCAAGACAGTCGTTTCCGTCTTGATGAAACTCTCCGGCGGTTCCCCCCAACTGGCACCATTGCTCAATGTCGATGCGTTTCTAGCTCAGGCTCGTGCCTACGAGGAGATTGGCAGCAGTGATTTTGGCAAAATGCTCACATCCATGCAAACAGAGCAACTCAGCCACCCTGTCCCTGTCCTACGGGCAAAGGAGATCGATCGCTGGGCGCACACAGATAATTATCAGTGCTTGCTAAATAACCCAACCATGCGCTACAATGAGCAAGCTATAAATAAGGGCGACTGGCGGAATTGGTAGACGCAGTTGACTCAAAATCATCCGCGCAAGCGTGTCGGTTCGAGTCCGACGTTGCCCATAGCAACGATTACCAAAAATAAAACCCAAATCTGAATAAGGTTTGGGTTTTGTTTTATGATAATATCGACGGTTGCCAAAGCAAAGGATCATACTCAGATTGGTACAATTAGAGATAATTACCGATCGATCGGATATTCACATATGCAAATTACCATTGAAGTACCCGATTACCTTGGCGAACAACTACAACAGTTAGGAGATCGTCTTTCTGAAGCTCTCGCTCTTGCCGTTCAGGAACTCGCACCCATCGAAACTATCTCATATCAAGACGATAGCCAAATTATTGAACTACTAGCTAGTCAACCCACCCCCGAAGTCGTCCTTGCCATTCGCCCATCACCTGTTCTCCAAGAAAGGATGAGCGAATTACTAGCTCAGAACAAGTCTGGTAGCCTCACTCGATCGGAAGAAGTCGAACTCGTTGGCGTAGCCTCTCTGACAAGAGAATCGATACATGCTCTTAGAACATTGGGTGCGGTTAGCAAAAGCTCACGCTTATAAAAACTTGCAGACAGCCGTATGAGCTACATATCAGTTGCGCTGCGTCGGCTAGTAACCGAACGTGCTAGGGAGCAGTGTGAATATTGTCTATTTCCCCAAGCAGCTTCACTCTTTGCTTTTGAAATGGAACACATCATCGCCGAAAAACATGATGGCATTATCAGGATTTTTAATCCAAGCAGTGAAAAGTGGTAAAAATACGGGGGATAGTTAAGGTTTGAATACGAAATTAGTAGAATCTTTAGTTCAAGTAATTGAAGCTTTGCCTTCGGAAGATTATCTGCTGTTGCAAGGACAGCTTACCGATCGCAATATTCAAAAAACTGAGGGTGTATGTGGCGGATATGCTCGAATCCGTAATACTCGAATTCCGGTTTGGACGATCGTTTCACTCCATAATCAAGGTGCAGATGAAGTCGAATTACTCCGCAATTTTCCTAGTCTAACGCTATTCGATTTGGCAGCTACTAGGGCTTATTATGCAACCCACAAGACGGAAATCGATTGTCTGATTGCCTCCCATGATGAGGAAGATCTGACGAATGGCTAGATTATATTCAAACGAAAATCTAGCGATCGATCTAGTCGAAGCACTTCGCCAATTCAACCATGATATTCTCTCATCCTACGACGCAGGACAGGCAAATCAGGGGATTCCTGACGATGAGGTGTTGGAGTATGCCACGTTGAACGATCGCAGTATCATCACCTTTAATCGCGATGATTTTGTGGCATTGCACCGCAACGGCATAAATCATGCTGGCATTATTATTTGTAAGGACGATCGAGACTACCTCGGACAGGCTCAGGCACTTCATGAATATTTAGAGACTCAAGTAGATCGACTCCACAACCGCTTGATTCGAGTTCAACGGCAAAATCAACCGAAGTCGAGTCAAAAGCTATTTGTTGTTCGAGAGTATTTGCGATAATTGAGGGAGATTGTGGGTTAAGTCACACTGAATAACACCCAAATCTGCACAAGGTTTGGGCTTTCTTTTATGATATTATCAGTGGTTGCCGAATCATATAGACCGTAAGTTTGATGTTATTGACCACACCCACCTGGAGCAGCCTTGCCGATCGATCTTTAGCTGGAAAGATATTGACTAGAGAGGAAGCCTTGTCTGTGCTTCAGGCAAAGGATGAGGTGTTGTTGGATCAGATTGCCGCAGCTTATCGAGTCCGCCGTCACTATTGGGGCAATCGGGTGAGGCTGCACTATCTGCTCAATGCTCAGAGTGGGATGTGTCCAGAGGATTGTCACTACTGCTCTCAGTCTAAGATCTCGACAGCCGAGATTGAGAAATATCCACTGATGGCGCAGTCAAAAATTCTAGATGCCGCCAAACGCGCCGCCGAACTCAAGGCTGGTACTTTTTGCATGGTGATTTCTGGTCGATCGCCAAATGAAGCCACTTTTGGTAAAGTGTTGGAAGCTGTGCGGGAAGTTAAGGCAAACTACGATCTGAAAGTTTGCGCCTGCTTGGGCTTATTAAGTGAGGAACAAACTCACCGCCTAGCTGAAGCTGGAGTCGATCGAGTCAACCACAATCTCAATACATCTGAAACAAATCACGCTAGTATTGCCACTACTCATACATATACCGATCGAGTTGAGACAGTCAAAAATGTTCATGCAGCGGGGATTACCACCTGTTCTGGCGGGATTCTGGGAATGGGTGAGTCAGATGATGATGTCATCGATTTAGCCCTGTCCCTGCGCGAACTGGGCGTGACTAGCGTACCGCTAAATTTTTTGATTCCGATTCCTGGCACTAAGTTTGCCGATATTAAGCAATTAACACCCCAGCAGTGCTTGCGAATTCTTTGCCTATTCCGGCTGTTATTACCCGCTCAAGAAATTCGGATTGCTGGCGGACGCGAAGTGCATCTACGATCGCTCCAGCCGCTAGGTTTATATGTCGCCAATTCAATCTTTGTCGGTGACTACCTGACTACTCCAGGTCAATCTGCGACTCAGGATTGGGATCTAATTTCTGATATGGGGTTTGTTTTAGAAGCGGCGGATGGTTCGGCGATCTAGATTATTTGACCTGAAATAATAGAGTGATCCGCTGGATTCCAGCTTCGGCATATCGACTAAAACTGATATTTGGTAGTCCAGCAAAGATTCCGTCACTGAGTGATTTTACTAACTGCTGTTCTTGAAGTTTTTTTGGTAGTAACAACTTAATTGTTTCCCAATCACTGTATAGATAGCCAGTTTCAGTCGCGGTTAATAGATTCGCGCCGCGCTGATATCGATCGCCAGCCAAGATTGACTGACGATCTACGGCTTTGAGTGTGGCATCCATTGCGGCTACAGAGCTGGCAAAAATCGTATATTTGTCACCAATATTGGTATGTACACCAGCAACTTCGGCGACTAGTTGGGCAGTGTTAGAATTTGTTTCTGTCACTAGTTTTGTCCAGCCAATCACCTGCTGTTCTGTCCAGGGAATTAGCCCCACGTTATAGCCTGCCAGACTGGCTAATCGATCGAAATAGTCGATCGCCTCATCCACTCGATCGGGCTGGGTACGTTCAGCGATAAACATCCAATCGGTGGTAGCTTGAGTGGGATTGGGGATGGCGGCGATTGCATACTCGCCTGTCGTCCAACTGAGGATGTTTTGAGCTAAATCAGTCCCCAACTGGTTACTGATTGCGGTAATCGCCTGATTGACAGTAGGCAGCAGGGATTGAATTTCCGGCAAAATGCCAGTTAATTGCTGCTGCCAATGTGCTAGATCTGTTCCAGCGATCGCAATTGCACTCTGAGGGGGTAGATATTTGAGCGTATTGACTAATTTGGATTGAGTCGGGGCTAGGACTGGATCTACAACGATCGGATCGGAATCGTTAGGATACAGCGATAGATCAGTAATTAAGCCTTGCCTGTCAACTCCGATATTAACGCCAGCTACGGGATATTTTTCACCAGCGTCTTTACCCAGCCAACGCTTCAAGTAGGGTAAACGAGCGTAGCCAATGCCGACTTTATGATGATTATTGGCGGCTACTACCTGCTGGTAATCTGGATTGTCCAGCAGGCTCAGACGTGGCGGTTGGAGATTGTCGATGGCTGCTCGGAGAACTTTGGGGTGATTGGCAAAGAGGACATATCGATCGTTCACAATCGCGCTGGCAATCTTGTCGCGGCGATTATCGGCAAGTTTTACGCCTTGGTATGTTTCAATTTTT
>JANXVE010000105.1 GCA_025351825.1 Chamaesiphon sp. 341R_metabat_111
TGCTTATCAACTAAATACGATTATTACAATATCAACTGAAACTAGAATTAAATAAGAGATCGTATTAATTCAATTTAGTGCAGCATAAATCTTGACTAAATATCTTTAGTCAAATTGAGATTGATTGTTTAGTGAGAATAAATTACAGAATAGCTTCCAAAAGTTCATTTGAATATTCTTCGTCAAGACTTGCAAGAAATCGCTTGCTTCTAACACTTAATTTTCGGCTCTTGTTCTGACCGATTATGTTAACGGCAATATGTCTTAAAACTGCAAAATTAGCTGGAGCATTATCCTTCCTGATTCGACTATTGTCTTCTTTAAAAGCAACATCAAGTACCCAATGGAGAGAATTTTCTATCGACCAATGACTTCTAATTGCTGCTGATAATTTTTTGGCATCATTCCATAAGCTACTAATAAAATAGCGAATTTCTACACTAGTCTTTCCATTCACAACTCGCACTGATTCTACCATGCCAATACTAGTTAATTTTTCCCATTTTTGCAATGGATCTATCCGCTCTGTAACGTCTGTTAGCATTAGGTAATTGCGAATTTCTTCTCTACCTCTATTCATCTCTTTCGTGCTGAATGCACTCATGTTGAGGTCTTTACCGTCAGTTTTAATTGCCTGTTTAAATAGCTGTTCTATTTGTTCATACAAACTTGGTTGATTCTTTTTCACTGCAATTACATAATCAGCATCTTTTTCGACAATTTTTTTAACTATTTCTCTTTGACATCCCATTGCATCGATCGTGACGATACATTCAGCTAAGTCTAAGACTTTAATTAGTTCGGGAAGTGCTGTAATTTCATTAGATTTTCCCTCAACTTTCTTTTGACCTAACACTAATCTATTACTCGCAGCCCAAGCACTGACTGTATTAATTGCACCTTTACCATTTTTTTCATCTCCTGAATTTCGAGATTGTTTGCCATCAAAGGCAATTATTTCTCCTTCGGTTATTTTGCTTATTCCTTTAATCCAACTCAGAAAAGATTTATTGAATTCACCCTGACTAATTTGTGAGAACACCCTAGCAAAGGTATCATGAGATGGTATTCCATTCGGCAGTTCTAGGAATTTCTCCAACCATTTCTTCCTCGCGATGCCATACATTTCTATATCTATCCATCCATCTGCTCCATATACTACAGCACAAATGGCGGATGCGCGCTCGTCGGGTTCCCCGACGGTTTAGCGCACCAAGCGGAGATTGTGATGATGTCAATTAGTTTATGTTTTTTTCCACGTTCAATTCTAATGTCTTCTATGTCGCTAAAGTGTTCTGCTATACTATGCTTAGGCTTTAGCTTCATTTTAAATCATATAAACTCCAAATCAATTTAGCACAATTAATTAACTCAAGCTACCTGTAGACAAGAGCTGTGTAAATTTAGAACGTCAAATGTATAACTGATTCACAAGTGTTTTTAATAATATAAAATTTAAGTGCGTTCACCCTGCTTGCTTCAACATGTCAAACTACCGAAGCAACGGCTAAAGCTTGTTTTGAATGGGTGCGCGATCGGGTTCAGCATAGTCGGGACTATCAGATGAATCCGGTGACTTGTCGAGCATCTGATGTCCTCAAATATCGAACGGGATATTGCTTTGCCAAAAGTCATCTACTCGCGGCATTACTGCGGGCGAATCAGATTCCGGCAGGATTATGTTATCAACGACTGACTATCGATAATCCACCAGCGCAGGCGTTAATAGATATCGATATTCCTTGCACATTACATGGTTTAAATGCAGTTCTCTTACCAGAATTTGGTTGGTATCGGATCGACGCAAGAGGCAATAAGGATGGAGTTGATGCTCAATTTAGTCCGCCGCAAGAACAGCTAGCTTTTGAGCTTAAAATATCACAAGAAGCTGACTTTCCAGATATTTTTGCCGAACCATTACCTTTAGTTGTCAAAGTCTTACAGCAAAGTCAAACGTGGCAAGACGTATTGCTGTCCTTACCCGATCTTACGCCAGAGATGTGGCTGAAATTACAACCCCAGTAAACGACCATTTTTAGTTTATAATTACCAGTAGAACTCAATCAGATTGAGACTATGATTTCCGACTATCTCAACCGTACTTTACCTAGCACCGAAGAACTCCCCTGTTCTGATGATATACCCGTGGATAATGAGGATCAAAATTTTTTACCCAACGTTCTGTTGTTCTTGTTGAATTCGATTTGGGCAGATCGATTTGACTGGTATTTTGGTGCAGACATGGCGATTTATCATACGACAGGCAAGAATCTCTGCGTACCTATGGTACCAGGTGGATTTCTCAGTTTGGGTGTCGAACGCCAGAAAGGTGGCAAGTCTCGCCGCAGCTATGCAGTCTGGGAAGAAAATGAGATCGTACCGATGCTGACGCTAGAAATGGTGTCTCACACACCAGGCAATGAATACGACGAAAAAATGGTAACTTATGCCAAATTGGGAGTACTTTACTATCTCATCTACAACCCTGAATTTTGGTTACGGGATCGACATCAACCATTTGAATTGTACAAATTAGTAGATCGCCCAGAAGGAGAACGTAGCTATCAGCTCCAAATCGGCGAACCTTACTGGATGCCAGAAGTGGGCTTAGGCATTGGGCGATGTCAGGGGGTATTTAATGGGATCGATCGAGAGTTATTGGCATGGTACGATCGGACTGGATCTCGTTACCTGATGCCAGAAGAAAATGTTCAATTAGAGCGACAACGCGCAGATCGATTAGCTGCTCAACTTCGCGCTCTAGGTATCGATCCGAATCTCTAGATCCATCAAATTTGGTTGCGAAACTCCTGTAGCTGTATCATTTGAGTATCCCCGTTAGTTTAATCCCTAGCGGGGATCCGCCTGTCTATTCGGAGTGCATAGTTCAAATGTCAGTAACCATTAACCAAAGCCAATCGATGCAAGTGCCAAAATTATTGGCAGATCACCTGCGGTGGATGGTTGTACTAGCGCAACTGAGGGAAGTAGGTGGGAAAGAGCATCGCTATCCTGTGAAGCAGTTGGTAGCAGATCTACAACTGACGAGCCTATTTGCCAAGCCCACTGGTGAAATCGAGCGGGAACCATTTGTCGGCATTAGTAAAAAAGCGTGGGAAATCTGGTTTTGTGGCAAGTCGGTAGATAAGGGCGAAAGTCCATTGAATTCGATCTATCAATGTCGGAGTTTCTATAGCTTGGATGCGCCAAATAATCTCTTGCAGCGATTGAATAAACTGCTGGATATGGCAATCGATAAACACAAGACGATCGAGCCAGAAGCTAGACGCGGCAAAAAGGATAGCAAATACGATCGATACCTCGAACAGTGGGGCGACTATGCAATTCAATTAGTCGCACTTAATGGCGGCTGGGATAATTTTAGTAGTCTAGAAAGTCTGGCTCAAATCAAAGATCTGTGGGTGGGAATTCAACCACCACGGGCAGATCTGACTGGAGCAGATCGAGAATCATTGATTCAAAGAATTATCTATCTCGATACCGATCGATATGTGCAAGTTGTGACGACAGCAATGGGTTCCTTATATCCACTGTGGTTCTTTAAATCACAGGAACGAAAAGAATTACTCGATCGGATTGCCAGTCAAGATCGGGATCTCAAAAAAGCTTTGCCCAAGCGGGATCTGTACATTGATGTCAATACCCAAATTGGTCAAATGGCTGGACTGCCCTATCCTTTTGGGGTCGCTGATGAGCTGCTAGCGTATTGTTGGGATGTAGATCTAGAAAAGGTTGCCAGTCATCTAGGTGAAAGTGCTTGGTGTCCAATGGCGATTAAATCGATCGCGAGAGAATTGCAAAATGAATATTGGAGTCCACCACTATTATTTACAATGTGGGACGATGAATTTCCGTTGCCTGATGATGATAAGCACAACTATTCTATTCCATTGATTACCCTGACTCAGGGCGGGAATAAATTTGGAGAATTGTACCAACGGATCGCAATTGAAGCGAAACCCCTCACCGATCTAACCATTGGGATTGAAACCGATACTTACGGTGAAAAAATCCTCGACAGGTTGGATACAGCTAAGATTAAAATTCCAAATCAGTATAATCTCCAACGTACTCAGCTTTTGACTCAAGAGTTAGATGTCGATCTGATTGCTAGTTACTTTCCGATTAGTCTTTCATTACACATCAACCCCAATTATCACCAACTAAGTACGGCAGATTTATATCAAAAATGGGGAGAAGTAGGCGATGCTTTTAACTATACTTCGCCTCAATTAGTCCTCGCGGGGGGGATGTTTCTAGCACGACAAGCAAAAGCTACCGATCTGATTATCGATTTGGCAACATATCTACATACTGTCGAGCTATTAATTCGCACTCTCCGGCCTGAATGGGACTCGATCGAGCGTTATTTTCCCCGATTGGCGAGCAATAATGTCCAGCAAAAACAAGCGGCAGCCCAGGCGATTAGGGAGGCTTGTCAGGCAGTTGCCAAGAAGAGTAAATTAGTCAAGGGTGGGGATGTAGTGGGCGCAAATGCGATCGCTGAAATATTGAGTGCAGTTGCGATCGAAATGTTGACAGCTTTAATTCCAATCGATGTTGAAAAACACCAGCAATGTGTCGAACAAATTGATGATTGGGGTTGGGCAAAGTTATTGGAATCAGTCCAATCCACCTCTGTATACATTGCCTGTGAGTTGTTCACTGGCTAAAAACTTTTTCGATTCTTTCGGAATCAGCCGCTGATAAAATGTAGCTAAGAACAGAGCCTAACAACTCCTTGACTTATAGATTAGGCAGTTTCCAGCAGTTGTTAAGTTAAGCACCCAAATATGACACCAGCAAGGAGCACAAACATGTCACTGAACCCCCAATTGCCTCTAGATGACTTAGAAGTCCAAGCTCAGTTACTTGATAGCCTCCTTGCCTCGTCCACTAGCACTTATCCCTGGAATCCTGCGGAGCCAGACACCGCTGATTATTACCTCGAAACCGATCGCCATTTTAGTCTAGATGATTGGTCAGACGCTGAAATCACCCAGAGATCTCGATCATTTTTTGCTCAGATCCAATCCTGCTGGGCAAATTCCCCCACTCCCGTACTCGAATTCAGTCCACTTGCTGCACTGATTGAGAAATTCGGGGCGAGAGTCCCGCAGCAGTGGCTGGGGCAAATCGCCGAAAATGTACGTTGTCTAGCCACCAATCGACTCGAACCGATCGTTGGCGTAGCCTCTCCGCTGGAGAATCGATTAGTCCAATCGGTGCAGGATTTATTACCAAATTGGGCAGTAGACGATCTGCTCGTAATTGCTCGTCCCTATGCCTATGCGATGCGCGGCGATACTGGTGTTGAGAATATCGACAACATCGTCAGACCCCTAGCATGGGCGGAATTATCCGAGCTAGAGCGCGCAAAATTAACTATTGCGATCGCTCAAGCAGCAATTAATGACAGTAACGCCAACGATGACCGCACTTTTTAGTAATCGATCGGGAAATTATTAGGGCTTACTTATCAGAGATATTTAGATCGATCTTCACATTATTTACTATATTAGCTGCTGGCTCTTTTGGGCTGATTTGGATGGACATTTTACTATTAGTATCGATCGATAACTTCCCAGCAATCGGTAGCAGCGAATCAAATCGAACTCGATATTGACCTTCTCCGGTAGAATTCAGCGAAGTTAGTTTAGCTTTGACCTCTTTGCCTACATTCGGAAGCTTGAGATCTTGTGGTAGTGCTGATTGATTGATTTTGCTTTGCACTGTCATCCCCAGATCATTCATCTCCACAATCTCATAAATCGAAGATTGATTGAACTTAATTCCACCCGATTGGAGCGCATCATTTACTTGCCACTTCGCGCCCACTCCGAGCATTCCACGAGGTAACTGAGTAGAAATTTGGTCTATTGATTTATCGAATTGCTCCAACGTTTGTTTGAGCGTCGGATCGATAGTTTTGGGCAAGATCAAATTCTTACTTTTAACCAGCCCAGAACTATCTATGACAATATTACCTTGAATCCCAATTAAGCTTTTCAGACTCTTCTGCATGGCTGCAAGCATTGCGGGGGGCGTATCTTTTTCAGCGATCGTCTTGATGTCACTGTAGGCAAAATTATAGTAAATATCTCCAGATGGATCGACCTTTTGGACATTCAAATCCATCTTAATCACCATCTTGGGAATTGGCGTTTTCGGCAGGGGACTCTCACCCATACTCATATCCATTGACATCCCCATTGTCATCGTCATGCTTTGCTTACTATTAGCGGCTGGTCGAAATTTCAACTCGCGGCGTGGTTCGGCTCCAGGGTTCAGTAGCTCGATTTTTGATGGCTGGGCAGCGACAGACCGATCGAGCTTGGGTAGTGGTGCTGCTGTAGCTGACTGGAGCGCGATCGGGGTGGCGATATTTCCACACATTCCACCGATGAGTAAGCTGAGAATTAAAGCTTTGTTCATATAAAATCCTAGCTAGATCTGAAATGGGTTACGGGTATTATCTATCGATCGATTTTGAGTCATAAACGTTCCCACTGATATTTTCTCATCGATCGGATCGCCTTCACAATCGCCAAAATTGCACTTACAATTCAGAGTAGGTTAGTGAAAATTCATTCTGATTTAACCATGCAACAGCTAAGTCGGATCACATTCGATCCAGAAGTTATGGGTGGTAAACCTTGTATTCGAGGTTTACGAGTTACAGTTGGCACTGTCGTAGGATTGATGGCTTCTGGTCGATCGATCCCAGAGATATTGCAGGCATATCCATATTTGGAAGCCGCCGATATCTATGAAGCTCTTACCTATGCAGCTTGGCGCGTTGAAGAAATCGAAGTACCGCTAATTGTGGCATGAAAATTCTCATTGACATGAATTTATCACCAGACTGGGTAGACGTGTTCACTGCTACAAGTATTGAATCTTTTCACTGGTCGAACATTGGCCATCCAGCAGCCAAAGACACCGTACTGATGACTTACGCTCAAGTAAACAACTATATTGTCTTTACCAATGATTTAGATTTTGGAACGTTACTAGCAATTCAAAAAGTAAATTTTCCTAGTGTGATTCAAATTCGTACTCAAGATTTGTTACCTAATAGTGTGGGTACTTTAGTGATTTCAGCTTTGAATCAATTTAGTTCAGAATTAGAAAGAGGTGCTTTGCTAACGATCGATAGTTCGCGGTTAAGAGTGAGGATTTTACCGATAGGGTAGATTTAATCGCAGTAGTAAAGATATTCAAATGTTTAATTAATAATACAGCAATAGCCAAGATCGTTAGGACATTTTTCTAATTAGTTCGCACAGGCAAGTCTTGTACTACAAGCAGGGATTTCAACCGCTGCGTCCTTAACTAGCCACCAAGATATTCGATCGAATCTCCGCTACTAAATCACTTAAATTGTCTCGATCGATCCGATAACTGAGCGGGTGAGCAATTAGCCTTGCACTGCTATAAAATAGCGTTTCAATCTCAATTAATCCATTTTGCTGAAGCGTTTTACCAGTCGAAACTAGATCGACAATTGCTTCAGACATGCCAGTAATTGGCCCCAATTCTACTGAACCAGATAGGGGGACAATCTCGATCGGTAAATCGATACTATCAAAATATTCTCGCGCACAATGGACAAAGGTGGAAGCGACTCTTCCATGTGCGGGTAAATCTAATGTATTTCGATAGGGACTATCAGCTCTGACGGCAACAGATAGCCGACAACCACCAAATTTGAGATCGACTAATTGCGCGACTTGGGGTGTTTTTTCCCGCAATACGTCATAACCAACGATGCCGAGTTGGGCTTGTCCATACTCGACATAAACGGGCACATCATGATTCCGCACCAGTAATGCTCTCGCCCGCCCAGTCGGATCGGTGATTTCGAGTTGGCGGTTGCTTTTATCTAAGAAGGCACTAAAGTCTAAACCAACGGACTGAAATAGTTGGATGCAATCTTTGAGCAAACCACCTTTTGGTAAGGCTACGGTAATCATTTAGTTGTTAGTTGTTAGTTGTTAGTTCTTAGTTCTTAGCGTAGAAAGGCTTTAGGCTTTAGATGTTAGGCTTTATTAGCTAAACCATTATTCACTAAACCACTATCCTCGTGCTTTGCTGATGAATAATTCGATCGATTGTGCCTGGGGGGATGGCGGAAATTAATTTACGGGTGTATTCTTTTTGGGGTGATTTGTAGATGGCGTAGGCGGAGTCGATTTCTTCGATCTTACCTTGATTCATCACCATTATGCGATCGCTCATGAACTTGACTACGCTCAGATCGTGGGAGATGAAGATATAGGTAAGGTTAAATTCGCTCTGTAGCTCTTTGAGCAGGTTGAGGACTTGGGCTTGGACGGAGACATCGAGGGCGGAGACAGATTCGTCGCAGATGATGAATTTGGGGTTGAGGGCGAGGGCTCGGGCGATGCAGACGCGCTGACGTTGACCACCGGAGAGTTGGTGGGGATATGATTTGAGATAGTCGGGACTCAAGCCAACTCGTTCGAGCAAATAGGTGGCGCGTTCTTGGCGTTGGGCTTTTCCTTTGATTGTATTGTGAATAACTAGCGGTTCGACAATTAGATCGCCGATATTCATCCGAGGATTGAGGGCACTGAAGGGATTTTGAAAGATGATTTGGAGGTCGCGGCGCAAAATTTGCATTGCCTCGCCTTTGAGCTTGGTGATGTCTTTTCCTTGAAACTCGATCGATCCTTGTTGCGGTTCGATTAGTCTGATAATTGTGCGGGCGAGGGTACTTTTACCACAGCCGGATTCACCAACTAACCCCAGCGTTTCGCCTGGATAGACATTGAATTCAATATCATTTACAGCCCAGTTATATTGATTCTTATCTTTGCCAAACATGCCTTGAGCTGGAAAGCCAACCTTTAGGTTTCTGACTGATAATATTGGTTCTGGTCTACTGCCAATTTTGGGTAATCTAATTGAAGGCTGATTCGCTGGATTTTCAGGATCGATTGCTATTGATGATGTTGGTTTTTCGACAATCGTAATTTCGCCATTAGAGAGCAGATACTCTTCCATGAAATCTTTAATGGTCGGGAGAATTTTGGTATCTCGATCGAGCTGTGGTCGGCAAGCCAGTAAGCTCTTAGTATAGGGATGGGTGGGGTGTTGGAATAGTTCTAAAATCGGCTTGTATTCGACTATTTTGCCCCTGTACATGACGGCGACCACATCAGCGATCTCAGCGATAATACCCAGATCGTGGGTAATAAAAATCATCGCCATTTGTCGCTTGTCACGTAATTCTTGGAGTAATTCTAGAATTGTTGCTTGGACGGTGACATCTAGAGCTGTGGTGGGTTCATCGGCAATTAATAAAGTCGGGTTACAAGAAATCGCCATTGCGATCGTTACCCTCTGCAATTGTCCACCCGAAAGTTCATGGGGATATCGATCGAGCCAACATGATTTTTGCTGATTGATAACAGTATTGATATCGCGATCTGTGGTGCTGGGAATTGGATCTGTGGCAAGATCGATCGACTTAATCTTCTCTAGATACTGTTCGCGCAATCTCTCATCACTGGGTACTAATTTAACTTCTTGCAGACTATAAATTGCCTGCCTTCTCGCCTCTGCCTTGGAGATCGACTGATGCTGTAAAATAGCTTCAATCAATTGATAGCCGATCGTAAATACGGGATTGAGCGAACTCATTGGCTCCTGAAAAATCATCGCCATTTGTTCACCCCGATAACTCGAAAGTTGGGTGGGTGATAATGTCAATAAATCTACCTGTGAATTTGGTTCATCTCCCGATCTATTGCCCTGAAACCACACTTCACCTTGACTAACCTTGCCTGGATTGGGCAACAATCCCATTACCGCCAGGGACGTAATTGATTTACCCGAACCTGACTCCCCGACAATGCCTAATGTTTGCCCTGGCTGGAGCACGAACGAAATCCCATCCACTACTGGTTGCTTGGTACCAGGGAATTCTACCCGCAAATTACGCACATCAAGCACAGGATCGCTGTGGCGTAGCCGCTCAGAATTAGTCATAGGTAAAATCAGGGAGGAGGTTCGATCGATCTAATGTTTATATCTTACGCTAATCGTTAACTCGAACAATCAGTTTTGAACCACAGGACGGAGATCTGGGTAGATGAGCCAAATATCCCGATCGGATCACACAAAATAGTATTAATGTAATAGCATAATAACAACGACCAAATCTCAATTGTGTATTTAAATACACTTCTCACCATTACAGATCGAGCTATGTCATTTAAAATATTCCGAATTTTTCTAGTACCGATCCTCTTTGCCGTCTCATCGTTCCGGATCGAAAGTAGTTTTGCGGCATCACCAACCCGTGTTCCAGTAGCAGTGACTCCATTACGCAAGATCGCTCAAGGTGCTGATATCAATCTCCAGCAGCGACTCCAAGAGCAACGGGAAACAGAGCGAGTGCTAAAGGAAGGGGAACGCTTGAAGCGGGAAGTCAGAGATAATGATTATTATCCAGATCGAGGTCTGGAACGACAGGTTGGCGAGCAGCTAAATAAAGTGCGTGAATCTGGGCGGGATCCCCAAAGGGTACGGGAAGCTGATACTGAGATCACTCGATTACGACAACAGAATAATAGTCGCCCTAATTATTACTACGATCCTTTCTACCGTCCCTACTACAATACCGCGCCACTTATTTTTGCACCTGGCTTTTACAACTATCGATCCAATATTTCACCGTCAGATTCAGTCCCAGAGCAATCGCCACCTCAAAATCGGGTTGTCCAGAGTGCGGCACCTAGTGAGCCATATAGTTCTGGTTTTGGCTTACTAGTATCTAGCGGCTTCAAAGATGGCAAAATCGCTCCAGGAATAGGCGTTAAATACAAGAATATCGGTTTTGAAATTGCTGGAATCTTCAACCAGGATAGTCTGCCTGGATCTGTGAATGATTTCTCACTGCCGAGTAATCTTCTCTCTACCGATCTCGGACAAAAGAAACTCAGCGCGCAATTCGGTGCAGATGTGCTCGGCTTTCTCGATGTCGATCCCCGCGTGGCTGTCTATGGTAGCGTCGGCTTGTACTTTCAAAGTGTCGGGCGCATCGCGCAATCCCAAGCGACAAATGAACTCTACAAGCAAACTAACGACACTGAAACTACCGGAGCTGTTGGTGGCGGTATAAATTACAAAGCTAGTGATGCCATCAACGTGGGACTCGGTTATCATTCCCTGCGTGGTTTGACGGCACGAGTCGGCGTTAATTTTTAGGGAATAAAAGCTTCGTCTTTGGGTAATTATGCTGGCATTCGTCACAAAAATATATGATTTGTTTGTTTAGTTACAATCACTAGAATTTTTAGTGGTTAAGATGGCCATATACCAGTGAAATTTTAGCAGCTTGCTAAATGCCGAATGAATCATTCGATCGGTGGTGTCTACCTTTACTAGACTAACTATCCCAACTTTTTGGAGATATCTTTTGTATGTCATTATCCAAAGGCGTAGAAATTCATCAACTTACATCGGTAAAAGCGGGGATGGTTCAGTTTTATACTCCCCAATCTAGCAACGAAACAATGTTGGTGCAAATTCCGCCCAACACGATCGACGATATGTTTGTGCATAAGTATCAAACCGACCAATTGATGGTCGTGCGGGGTGATTTTACGCTGGTAATCTTACACGATGGCAAGTATCAATATATCCCCCTCAGCGACTCTCAGCCCCAGGTGGTAAATATTCCACCAATGGTTCCTCACGCAGCAATTAATCTCGGAGGTGAACCATGTATGTTAATCAATGCCGTAATTCGTCACGGCAAATCTCATCCGGCTGATTACCGTCCACTCAAAGCACCTTTTCCCTACGATCTTACACAGATAGATCGATATTCATCGCATCAAAATTATCCGATCGCAGCTTGAATTAGTCGATTGTTGGGTGCGTTGGGTTTCATTCTTCAACCCAACCTACAGATCTCACGATCCACTATCCACCAATTTAAAGTATCGTTCAATTAAAATAATTGCCACCAGATCGTCGATCGGGCGTGGTGGTTGACGCATTCCTTGGGGGATTAATTTGGTGATAAAATTCGGTGGATACATCTGCCAATATCGATCGCGTGCCTCTAAACTAGAATAGCGTTCATCGATTAGCTCGATCGGCAAATCGGCAAATGCAGCGGTTAATTGCTGTTGCCACTGTTTCGCGGTGGTTTGGTCGCCCATAACGATCCGACTAACGTTATACTGCTGACACAGATCGCTGATTTTGGTAATCACCTCGATCGTCAGCAATACTTGATGATGGAGTAATGCTCGATCTCCATTCATCACAGCGACACCACATTTATCCTTGCCTGGATCGAAGCCTAAGATTGTCTCATTTCTATTGTTGCGTTGGCAAAGCCTCTCTGTAGGAGAATCGGTCATAATATTTCAGGTATAAATAGATATTCGTACATCTTGCACCAGTATAGAAGCGTAGATCCAGGGCGGGCACAAGGCCACGCCCCTACATAATTAGCCTGTAGGGGCGTAGTCTCGTGCCCGCCCTCACATTATTCTCCAACTCCCAACTCCATAATGCTCGATCGAATCCACTCCATCGCTGCCGAACTCGCCCCCAGACTGATCGAGATCCGTCGCCACCTCCATGCCCATCCAGAACTGAGCGGGAAAGAGCATCAGACATCTACCTATGTTGCCGGAGTATTATCAGCCGCTGGACTCCATGCCCAGGAAGCAATCGGTAAAACTGGAGTTGTTGCCGAACTTCCAGGTGCTGGTACGGACGATCGATTGTTGGCGATTCGGACTGACATGGACGCGCTGCCAATTATCGAGCGCACTGGACTACCATTTAGCTCCAAAAATCAGGGTGTAATGCACGCCTGTGGTCATGATGTCCATACTACCGTAGGCTTGGGCACCGCGATGATCCTGGCTCAGTTGGGGGTAGAAATACCTGGCAAGACGCGATTTATCTTTCAACCTGCGGAAGAAATCGCCCAGGGTGCCGCCTGGATGGTCGCTGACGGGGTGATGCAGGAGGTAGATAGTATTTTCTCGCTGCATGTATTTCCATCGATTCCAGCCGGATCGATCGGGATTAGGTACGGAGCTTTAACCGCTGCTGCTGATGATTTGGAGATTACGATTATTGGCGAGGCGGGGCATGGTGCTAGACCCCATGAAGCCGTCGATGCGATTTGGATTGCCGCTCAGGTGGTGACAGGGCTACAGCAAGCAATTAGCCGCACCCAGAACCCCTTGCGCCCGATTGTGCTGACTATTGGCACGATTAGCGGTGGACGCGCTCATAATATTATCGCCGATCGAGTGGAAATGTCTGGGACAGTTCGATCGCTCCATCCCGAAACCCATGAATTGCTCCCTGCCTGGATCGAGCAGATCGTCACCGATATCTGCCGCACCTATGGCGCGAAATGCCAGGTAAATTATCGGCGCGGCGTGCCCTCAGTCCAGAATGATATCGCCCTCACCCAGATCCTCGAATCATCCGCTAGAGCCGCCTGGGGCAACGATAAAATCCAAATTCTCCCCGAACCCTCCCTCGGTGCTGAAGACTTCTCTGTGTACCTTCAACATGCCCCTGGTGCAATGTTTCGATTGGGCGTGGGGCTGCCCGATACCAAGAATTATCCGCTCCATCATCCCCAATTTATGGTGGATGAGTCGGCAATTATCACTGGAGTGGTGACGATGGCTTACACCGCGTATCAGTATTGGCAACAGTAATCATCATTTATTAGCGAAATAAGCGCGAGACATCGTTGGCGTAGCCTACCGGATGGTAATCGATATGTCTGGAAAAGCCAGCGGTGAAATCATGCCGCTAGTCAAACACAGCTCCGATTGATACCGATTGTGATGGAGATCTCTAAACACGATTAATTTTAATGTTTGTAAGTTCATCACCCAATACTCAGGAATGCCTGCCAGTGCGTAGAGATCTCTCTTCACACCCAAGTCCTTAACCAGAGTAGTATTGGCAATTTCGATTAGCCAAAATACATCGGCTGGCAGCGGGTGACGATGTTGATATAGAGTGTCGGGAGTTCTGAGAATGGCAATGTCTGGCTCTGGTTCCGAATCATTGGGTATCATAATTGGGTGAGCCTCACTAATCTCGGCTCGATCTCCCAAAACCTGCCGCAGATATTTCGCAGTGCCCCGACAATAGAAGGAGTGAGCGATACCTTCGGGTGGCATCTGAATAATTTCTCCGTTAATTAGTTCTAACGATCGATCGTCTAGTAATCCAGATTCAATCATCTGATGGTAATCATCAAGATTCCACTTTGCAGTAATTAGAGTCATTAATCCTCTTCAAATAACCATATCAATTATAATAAGATGGGTCTGACTCTGGTACAAATCGATCGACTACTAACTGACTGGCAACAAAAGGCTAGTGCTGCTAATCAAAACCTGCTGGATCTGTACGATTTACCTGCATATCAACGGTTAAATGGCGTGGGGAATCCACCGAGTAATGTCACTGGAACTACGCAACAACAAGCGAGTACTGCACTAACGGCGATCGATCGATTATTTGAGGACTTAGAATTATTAAATCAGACACTCGATCGATCGCGTAAGTTACGTCGAGAATTACCAGCTTTTTTTATTAACAATGACGATCTCCGATCGATCGAACAGCTATTAACCGGACAGTCAGTGCAGTTGTCGAATGTCCAGACACCTTTATCTCAAAGAGATTTGCTCAGTTTGGGTCAGCAAGTGCAAATGATTTCACTCGATCGATTATTAGATCGGATGATGGTCAATTTCACGATTGCTCGCGATGTCTTTAGTGCGATCGAGCTGGCTTGGACAGAGCTAGAATCAAAGTTGATTGCCACTCACCAATCATTAATTGAGCTACAACAATTAGCTCAGGAACTGCAAGTATCTTTCCCTCAATCGCTAATTACCGCCCAAACTAATTTCACCGATCTTCAATCCCAGATCGATCGCGATCCATTGGGAATCGATCGGACTTTCACACAGGATCTCACATCGTTAATCGAGCGCACCCGTCAGGAATTAGTAAACCTTCACCACCAGCGACAACAGTTACAATCTGATTTTGCCGCAGCACCACAATATCTGCACCAATTGAGCCAAACCAACCAAGAATCGATCGAATCCTACACAGCAAGTCAGGCTAAAATCATTCACGATTTACCAGTTTGCCTACCACTATCTGCCGAAGAACTGACGGAACTAGAACTATGGTTAGGGCGACTAGTCACCAAATTTGAAGCGGGGCTAATTCCGCCTGTGCGGGTAGGTTTGACAAATTGGCTCCATCGAGTCCAAAGTGATATTATTGCAGCTCGATCGGCATTAGCCGCCAATCGACTGCCATTAGATACCAGGCAGGAGTTGCGGGGCAGACTGGACGCGCTCACAGCCAAGGCTCTAGCGAAGGGAAAGGCCGAAGATCCGATTTTGGCAGATTTGGCCATTCGATCGCGGCAGGTACTCTATACTAGCCCCACAGACCTCAATCTAGCCATAAGTCTAGTCAAGAGCTACGAGCAACGGTTAAATCTAGCATCAGCATATTACAATTCTAACTAGACTACTGACATGGTTGCGGCATTTAGCATTAAGCGATCGTAGTAATTTCTTATGTAATTTTGGGATTGATATAAATAGTAGATAAAGATATCTATTACCACTTAGATTACTGTTTGAAGTAGTCGTCGCACAACAAGATATATTCAAAACGTAATCATTTAGCAGCTTAATGTATGGACGCAGACAGTAGATTAGCGCACTCTATGCAGACATTTTCCGGCTCACTGACTAGTATTGCCGCCGAACGTCATACGATCGAGCAATTACTAGAAATTGGGATGGCACTATCTGATTGTCTAGATTTGACACAACTACTCGATCTGATCTTGACTAAAAGTCGCGAAATTACCTGTAGTGATGCGGGTAGCGTATATCTAGTCGATCGACATCAGACTGAACCAAAATTAATTTTTAGTGCGTCACAGACAGACTCTCTGCCCCATCTTGGCTTTGAGCTAACCACTATCCCGCTCAATCCTGAAAGTCTAGCAGGATATGTTGCAACTACTGGGGAGATTCTAAATATTCCTGATGCGTATGCGATTTCTGCTGATTTTCCATATAAATTCGATCGACATTTTGACTTAGTATCTGCTTATCGGACTGTATCGGTATTAGTATTACCGATGCAAAATCGCGATGGTGAAACAATTGGAGTCTTGCAATTGATCGATCGCAAACTCAAAGCCGATCTGCGAATTACACCTGAAAATGCCGTGTCGATTACGCAACCATATTCAGAATGGGAACAGCAAATCGTTCGCTCGTTAGCCTCTCAAGCGGCAATTTCGATCGAGCGCAATCAGTTATTAGAAAGTATTGAAGATTTATTTGCCGGATTTGTGACGGCATCAGTCCAGGTGATTGAAAGCCGCGATCCGACGACAGCGGGACACTCCGAGCGCGTCGCCAAATTGAGTGTGAGATTAAGTGAAGAAGTGAATAGTGTCGGAGCTGGAGAGTTACAATTAATCCAATTCAGCGATCGACAACTCCAAGAAATTCGCTATGCAGCACTACTCCACGACTTTGGGAAAATTAGCGTTCCGCCTGAAATTATCCAAAAAGGCAAGAAACTCTATCCCCATCAACTGACAGAACTCAATCACCGTTTCAACCTATTGCGTCGAACCTGGGAATTGGAAGCCGCCCAACAAAAATGCAATTATTTATTAAATCCACCACTGGATTATCGACATCAAGTAGGTGATAATTGCTTGCACTGCGTTCATTTACAACAGCTAGATTTAGACTTGCAGACTAGACTCGACAGGTTGCAATCATACTGGCAGTTATTAAATCAACTCAATCAACCAAACGTGATTTCTACCCCAGAATTTGCTGAAAAATTAGATACTGTCGTCGCCGATCTTCAGCAGCTAGCAAAATACAACTACCTAGACTTAGATGGTAATTTTCAGCCCTTACTAACTACCGAAGAAATCGAACAACTCTTGATTCCTAGAGGTACACTTACCCTGTCAGAGCGATCGATCGTTGAATCACATGTCAGTCATACCTATGATTTTTTACGCAAAATTCCCTGGACAAAACAGCTCCAAAATGTGCCCCAGATTGCAGGTGCCCACCACGAAAAATTGGATGGTACGGGTTATCCCAATCGCCTCACTGCGCTGGAAATTCCGATCCAGTCACAGATTATGGCGATCGCCGATATCTATGATGCTCTCACCGCCAGCGATCGACCTTACAAGCCAAAAGTGTCACTCGATCGAACCTTAGCAATTCTCCATCAAGAAGCAAGTACAGGCAAGCTCAATACCGATCTTTTAGCTTTATTTGAACAGCGTCAAGTCTACTCAGTTTTGAGCGATCTAAATTAATTTTTGCAGCACTGTTTTTATCCTGATGAGCGATAAAAATATTGAATAAGATTGGAGTACGTCCAAAAGCTGCAATAGCCAGTGTAAAACATCGTGAAGATTGAAAAGATGGCGAGTAGCATCGAATATGCTTCGATCGGATTATCCTGTTTGGGTACGATCGCGGCAATTGCGACTCAACAACTAGCCTATGTTTCGGCACCATTAGCACTTTCAGCCTCCTTAAGCTTACTAAACCGCAAGCGAGAATTAAGTCAGGCGAATCAGCAGATTACCCGCTTAGAACAACTGGTTGCTAGTGATAGTCAATCGACAATCGATCGAATAAATACAATTCAGCAATCATTAGCAACTGCATCGCCGACTCCAACAGCGACAGACGATCGACAAATAGTAGATATCTATAGTCGCATTAGTAATTTAGATTATAGTATTGGAGATTTGAAAGATCATAACTTTACATTAACAAGTCGATTAGAAGACGATCGACAGTATAATCTCATCGCCCAGACAGCTCTGTCTGCCGCACTCAATACTCATAATTTAGTTCGAGAGATTGTAGATCATTCGCCCAAATATAAATATGAATTAGTACTGGGGCGAGAACAGAGTCGGCAAGCTTTGCTTGAAGCATTAGCCTCAGTGGAAAACCGTTTGATTTTAGTCTGTCCCTGGCTCTGTCATCATGGATTTGACCTTGAAATTCAAAATCAGCTTGAAATCTTACTAATTAAAGGCGTAACAATCGAGATTGGCTATGGCAAGCTTAGTGATATTGAAAAGGGTAAATTAAGCGGATTTTTCTACAACACCCTCAAACAAGCAACATCCCTAGCTAATAAATATCCAAATCTCAAGCTCAAATTGATTGGTACCCATGAAAAGTATCTTGTTTGCGATCGATCTTTCGCGATGTTGGGCAGTCACAATTTCTTAACATCTGGAGTTGGTGAAGAACGTGAAATCGGCATGAGAACAACCGATCTAAACTTAATTGAGAATTTAATCGAACGATATGAACAAGCACCCGATCGCCTCGGCGCGCTTCGCGTTCGAGAGTTATCCTATGCTTTAAACTAATCTAACAGCCCTGCAAAACTCGATCGACAGTCAGTTCCAAATCACCTAATACAGTTGAGACAATCAAATTATCGCCTGTGAAAACCTGCTCTTCATACAAACCTTCCACCCATTCTAGTACTGTTACCTTTTGTTCGAGCGGATCGACAATCCAGTATTCAGCAATTCCCCGCGCTGCATATTCTGTGCGCTTGTAACGATAGTCTCTGTTTTCTTGCTTGGGACTGACAACTTCCACAGCGAGTAATGGTGGCGGCATATCCATAAGGACAATCGATCTAGTCGTTCCTTTCATTTCGATCGCTAATTCTTCAGACAACACTAATAAATCTGGGATCCTCACTGATACTCTCGATCCACTCACAGCTACTTCTGTACCAATCCTCAGTCGATAACTAGGAATGCCTAAACCAAGAAAAAAGGCAAACAAAAAGGATGCAATCCTCTGGTTGACATCGCTCTCAGCAGGCATATTAATTAGTTCTCCATTTTCCAATTCATATGAGTTATCCGTGCCATCATCATAGGCAAGGAATTCTGATAGGGTCATTTTCTGGGTCGCAACAGTCATCCCAACACCTTTGGCAAGAGTATATTCACAATCCTAACATCTCTGCTTTGCCGAACGAAGCAACAACTCAACTCACCGATTTATGATGGTTTTCTGCTGTAATATTATGCGTCGGATTTTAGTTCTAGCCCCAGCTCGATTAGGCTTCGCCTACGCTATGCGATCGAAACCGAACCTGCCCAAATAGCACGATCGAGCGAAAAATTGGCACAATAGGGAGAGTAAGAATTATTACCCAATCGCTAACTGAGCTATGAAACTGTCCAGACTAGGTTACTCGATCGCGGCAATCTTTTTGACAATTGCGACTTTCTTTTCTGCACCTGCATTTGCCGCCGTGCCGACAGCAGCCATCGCCACAGACAATACAGGCACTAGCTTTGTCAGCAGAGCCGTCGAGCTGGTGGGATCGGCAGTCGTGCGGATCGATACTGAGCGCACGATTACGGGGCGCACGGATCCATTTACTGGGGATGAAGCGATGATGGGATTGTCCCACCCCCAACTTGTGCGGGGACAGGGTTCGGGTTTTATTATCGATCGAGATGGAATTATTCTCACCAATGCTCACGTTGTCGATCGAGCTGATAAAGTGACAGTTATTCTCAAAGATGGGCGGAGTCTGGAAGGTAAAGTTCAGGGAGTCGATCCTGTTACCGATTTGGCGGTGGTAAAAGTCAGCGGTGCGAAGAATCTCCCGATCGCGCAGATGGGCGACTCTGATATTATTAAAGTTGGGGATTGGGCGATCGCAGTTGGCAATCCCTTTGGATTGGATAATACAGTCACCCTGGGCATCGTCAGCACCCTCAAGCGGGCTAGTGCGACTGTCGGGATGACCGACAAACGCCTCGATTTCATCCAAACTGATGCCGCTATCAATCCTGGTAATTCCGGTGGCCCCCTGCTCAATGCTAAGGGACAAGTAATTGGGATCAATACCGCCATCCGTGCCGATGCGATGGGGATTGGCTTTGCGATTCCGATTAATAAAGCCAAGACAATTTCGACTCTATTGGCACGCGGTGAAAAGGTTTCCCATCCCTACCTCGGTGTCCAAATGGTGACACTCACGCCAGAGATCGCCGCTGAGAATAATAACGATCCCAATTCACTGTTCCAAATCCCTGAAGTTAATGGGGTACTGGTGGTCAAAGTGCTGCCAAATACTGCTGCATCGATCGCCGGAATGCGCCGTGGTGATGCAATTATGGAAGTCAATGGTGAGGTGATTCGCGATGCAACTCAATTGCAAGACGTGATGGAAAATAGTCTGGTGAGCAAGCAGATTCAAGTCCGCATTCTGCGGGATGGCAAAAATCAGGTGGTTAAGGTTGTCCCGAAAGATTTGAATTCATAAATCAAATAATCTAGGTAGGGGTAATTCATGAATTACCCCTACCTAGATTATTTGATTCGTGTCTAAGTCGTGAGTTGAAATTCACTTAACCGCCTGTCGATCTGTTGATAACAGGCTGGCGGTAGAACTTGGAGATTTTGACACCAGCCAATGTCTAGATTTGAGCCAGATTCGATCGCAAAAACTAGTTCTGCCGCTGGTTGATAGTCAGCTACAGCCGCTAGAATTGGATCGATCGAATTATCCGGCACCAGCCATTCTTGGAGATATATCGACAACTGCTGTTGCGGGATATATCGGAAATTTAGACTTGGTTCCAACACATCTCTAGAATGACGGTCAGAATCATCCATGAGATCGATCGAGCTGCTGATTACCACGACTCCGCGCTCGAGATTTAAGTAGCCTTGCCAAGCCTGATAGCCAATCCACAGCGAGTTTTGGACGAAGAAATTGGTACGGCGGTCGGGGTTATAGTGCCGCATGAGTAGGTGCAAGGATGCTAAGTGGGGGGATTTTAGCGAGGATGCCTTGTTTCAATGGTGCTGGACGTTCCTTCCACGGTAAATCTCCTGTGGGATGCTGATAGTATTTTTCAGCACAGTCGAGGATGTTGCTCAAAGGGGTGCTTGGATCCTGTGTCGCTACGTCACCAAATAGATAAGTATGCTTCCCTGCACCTGTAAGGGAAATCACACACGATCGACTACAAGCACTCATACAGCCAACAGCCTGAATCGGAAACTCTGCTGCCAAGCCCCAATCTTCGTGCAAAGCTTGGAGTTTTTGGAGCAATAACTCACCCTGGCTGACACCAACGCGCTGACCATCTTGCCACTTACTGCCGCAAGTGGTACAAACAAATAAACAATGTTGTGGGTTCACCTAATACCTCGTAGGTTAGTCGGATATGTACTTGCTGGCGGGCATTCTGACTCGATCGATACTAAAATTGCATCAGATTTACAGTTGCGGGACAGTGCTGGATTTTCACCAATCTTTCCCCATTACTTCAAACGGCTGCTCCCCGTTTGAACCAGAATTTTCATTATAGAGGTCTTTAGGGGCGGTGGGAAGAAAATTGTAGGTTGGGTTGCGCTCAAGCAAAACCCAACTTCCACGCCAATACCTTAGAAATATTGGGTTTCAGTCTACTATTCACTGGGAAATGTTGGGTTTCATTCTTCAACCCAACCTACAGCTTCCACGCCAATACCTACTAAATTGGTTTCAAAGTCGGAATGCCAACTCCACGCGGATAATAGGGATGTGTATTGGCTGTTTTGTGGATCCAGATACAGTGCCGGATACTATTGCTGATGGGAGTAGTAAATCGATCGATCTTAGTGATTTCGCCGCCTAGTTTGGCTACAGCGAGGGTTAGGCTTTCAGCTTCTTCGTCTGTCCAATTACCTCGATAGAGGATAGCGTTACCACCAACTTTTACTAACGGCAGGGCATATTCGGCACAAATATTTGCAGATGCTACGGCCCGAATCAGCGCGAGATCGTATTGATGACGGTGGGACTTTTCTTGGCCGACTTCTTCGATCCGACTGACTAAAGCATGGGTATTTGTTAGACTGAGTTCTGGAGCTACTGATTCAATAAAACCGATTTTTTTGGCGGTAGAATCAACTAAAGTTAGTTGCCAATCAGACCTGGCGATCGCGAGGGGCAATCCAGGAAAACCAGCACCAGTACCAATGTCAATTACTTTTAATGCCGTTGAATCATTGATTAAAGTGCCAATCCCACGGACAGAATCCCACAGATGTTTTTCCCAAAATTCTGCGGGTTCGGTAATTCTGGTGAGATTAAGCTTTTGATTGGCGGTAATTACGGCTAAATACAAAAGTTGTAACTGCGATCTCTGTTGTTCGTTTGGACACCAATCGATCGTCTCTTGCCAAATTTCATCCATGTCTGGCAAATAGTTTGAGCTGGAGTTGGATGGAAGATTCATGTAATTAATAAATGGCTTGTACTATTAGCGTTAGTCTTGCTGTTGGCATTTGTCGATCTTAGAGTGCAATCGACTACTTAATGTTTTTGGGAAACAACCAAAATAACGCCAAGTGAAATAGCTGCTAAACCAATTAACTGAGTCAATACAATCGACTCGCGAAACCAAAAGTGACCTAATAAAACTGAGAAAATATAACTGAGGGAAATCGCTGGAGCTGCTACGCTGAGATTGACACGAGTAAGTAATAGAATATAAACGATCGCTCCTAGTGCATAGCAAGTTAAACCGACTAATAATTCTGGTGTAGTGATGATGCTCAGAACGTGATTTAGGGCATTGTCCATCTCAACTTTACCAAGCTTTGATGCGCCCAATTTGAGAAAAAATTGACCAAATACGCCAGCTAAAATAGAGATCAGTAATAAGCTCAATTCTGGTAAGGTCACAGTTAGTTCCTAGAGTATTAATATAAGAAATTGTCGATCGTACTCAGAGCCGCTTGCTCTAATTAATCTAGAGATTAGGCGATTTGAACGATCGTCGATCCTCAGCTTACTAGCTTATCATCTCGATCGCGTTGATGGCGTTTCTGCCTTGGGGAATCAATATTCTAAATTTATCGTCAATTGAGCTACTGTAAGTAGCAGTGATTAGAAATTTTCGGTTTTGGGTCTATATCAATGCTATATCTCGATCGAATTAAGAATTATCCGGCTCCAGGTAGGATGTTGAGTTTCTTACTGGTGCTAATTTTACTATGGTTGCCAGGTCTTGCACTCATCTATGGCGTGATGGGAAGTACTCAAAATCTAGCCGATCCTCCTACCCAAAATTTACTGACAATCCTCACGATGGGATTGCTAGCAGTTGAATTTATGATCCTGCTACCTTGGTGGGGACAACGAGTATATCAGCATCCAAACTTACTCGATCGTTATGGATTGGTACCTACGCGCAAGAATGGTTTCTTGTGGCTCAAAGGGCTAGCAATTGGCTGGTGTGCAACTGCTTGCTTATATATTGTGCAATGGTTGTGCGGCTGGATCACTTGGCAACCGCCTAGTTTACCACTCGTGCAATTGGTATTGGAAAGTATTCCAACAGCTATCGGGGTGGGATTGGCGGAGGAGCTATTCTTTCGCGGTTGGATGCTAGATGAGTTGGA
>JANXVE010000107.1 GCA_025351825.1 Chamaesiphon sp. 341R_metabat_111
CAAAATAGGACATCAACGAAGGCAAAAAGTATCCCAAAAGCTTTTTTGTGCTATCACGTAATTTTAGTGAAACTATCTAGATCTACTTATGACCCAAACCGACACCAACAGCCCACTAGATATCATTTTCGTCCCTGCCCGCACCAATCTACCACTGGGCACGATCGTCCTGCTGCATGGCTGGGGTTCCAACAACCAAGATCTCGGCGATCTCGTCTCCTACTTCAAACTCCCCGAATATCAATTCCTGTTTCCCAACGGCATCTTCGACCACGAATATAGTGAGACTGGGAAAATGTGGTACTCATTCACCGGAGCGGCTCAACTGAATAGTGGCAGCATCACCCAATTAGCCACCAGCCGCACAGTTTTGACCGACTGGATTAATTCCCTCCCAGATAGCACTGGCATTCCGCTCGATCGCACCTGGATTGCCGGATTCTCTCAAGGCGGCGCGATGACCCTAGAGATCGGGCTAGATTTACCTGTAGCGGGTCTAATGGTGCTGAGTGGTTATTTGCATAGCAATCGACCTAAACCAACCTCAAACATCCCACCAGTCCTAATCGTACATGGCACCCAAGATGATGTCGTGCCAGTTGCAGCCGCTCGAAAAAGTCGGCAAGTATTGACTGAGTGGGGAATTGACGTAACGTACCAAGAATTTAATATGGGACACTCGATCGTCCCAGAAGTACTAGATATCGTCAGGAACTTTGTGACTAAAGATTAAAATCATCAACAATTTTGTTAATCTTAGCTCTATTCCTGGGTAATAATAACTAATAAGGCTAAGATTGAATACGTCCAAATATCGATCCAAATTGAGAGGAGGTTTGACCTATGACCACGATTCAGATGTCTCAACGGAATGCTATCCCCAATTTGACCACAGAGGAAGTAGAAGAACTAGCACTGCGCCTAGAAAGTGATGACTATGGCAACCCTTTTGATGGCTTAAACGACTGGCATTTTTTGCGCGCGATCGCTTTTCAACGCCCCGATTTAGTCGAACCATATATTCATCTCCTCGATCTCGAAGCCTATGACGAAGCGTAATTTGGTGGATAGTGGATTGTAAATGGTAAACAACCAACAAATTAACTCTAGGATCTGCTCCTCCCCTTTATAAGGGGAGGTTGGGTGGGGTAAAAATCTACAGCAGTAATTTAGTAAATCTGTAGGTTGGGTTGAAGAATGTTGGCGGAGCCTTTCCGTCAGGAAACAACCAAACACGCTCAACTGTAATGTTTCTATGTATATAGACCGTCATCGATATAGATCGAAACAGACAAATCAAATTCATGCGAGTCTTAATTGGAATTGGTGGGGGAATTGCGGCGTATAAAGTCTGTGAGATCATCTCCAGCCTATTCAAAGCCGGAATCGAAGTCAAAGTCATCCTCACCAGTGGCGGCGAAAAATTTATTACGCCCCTCACCGTCGCTACCCTCTCCAGACATCCAGCTTACACCGATCGAGACTTCTGGCAACCAATCCATCATCGCCCCCTGCATATCGAACTGGGCGAATGGGCAGATTTAATCCTCATCGCACCACTGACAGCCAATACCCTGGCAAAATTAGCCTACGGATTGGCAGATAATCTATTAACCAACACAATCCTTGCGTCCACCTGTCCAGTGCTACTTGCCCCCGCGATGAATACTGAAATGTGGGAGCAGGCATCAGTCCGGCGCAATTGGCAGTTATTGTGTCAAGATTCGCGCTATCATGCGGCTGGCCCTGCGGCTGGATTACTCGCTTGCGATCGAGTCGGCATTGGTAGAATGTCTGAGCCAGAGGTAATCTTGCCCTACATTCACTCACTCCTACATACCCACGGTAAGCTCGACTTACTCGGTAGGCGAGTTCTAATTAGTGCTGGAGGGACACGGGAATTTTTCGATCCGGTGCGATTTATTGGCAATCCTTCGACTGGCAAAATGGGACTAGCCCTAGCTCAAGCCGCTGTGCATCGGGGGGCGACTGTTACTCTAGTTCATAGTACTTTGCCAGACATCTCAATCGATCGCCGAATCGATAAAATAGCTGTAGTCAACAGCGAAGAGATGCAGACGCAGATGCTCGCACACTTTCCCGATGCAGATCTGATTATCATGACAGCGGCAGTTGCGGATGTGAAGCCAGCTAATTACAGTGTTCAGAAACTACCCAAAAAGCTGTTGCCAATCGAGTTGAAACTAGCTCCAGTAAATGATATAATTGCTGAGATGAGTAAGCGGAAACAACCTCATCAGCAATTAATTGGATTTGCCGCTCAGACTGGCGATATTATCACTCCAGCATTAGAGAAGTTAGAGCGAAAACAACTAGATGCAATCGTGGCGAATCCAGTGGATCTAGTAGATTGTGGCTTTGGTAGCGATCGCAATCAAGCAATAATGCTCAAGAAAAATGGCGATCGCATTAACATATTGCCATGCTCTAAATTAGCGATGGCACATCAAATTTTAGACGGCATTTAGTAGAGCTTTTTACCACATTTCAAGCACCTAAAAAATAGATAGTATTCAGTAAAAGGCTATGCCAGATCCATCACTCCAAACAATATTTGACAGACTATCTAGAGATCTAGCTAGAGATAGCTTGATTCAAACCACCACTGATGAACTCAGAAAGACACTTAATGCCGATCGATTGGTTTTATACTACTTCTATTATGAGTGGGCGGGACGAGTCACTTTTGAATCATTGAGCGATCCCAAATTTTCAATTCTGGGTATGAGTGGCCCCGATGAATGTTTCAATGGTGAATATGCAAAACTTTATGAAGATGGAAGGGTGAGAGCTATTACCGATATCGAATCGGAACCAATTCAACCCTGTCATCGCGATCTACTTAGGGAAATGCACGTAAAAGCCAACTTAGTCGTACCCGTACTGATCGATCGAGGCTTGTGGGGATTATTGGTAGCTCATCAGTGTCAATCTATCTACCCGTGGAGTTCCGCCGAAATTAACGCGATGCAAACAGGTGCTACCAGATTAGCAATGAGCGAAAGTATTAAGAACAGCTAGGAGGTTTTGTGAGAGCCTTTCACTGTCGAGCGGATGTTTTACCTGACTTTAAATCAGACATCTCAAACATGTTCGGCGAGATCTCTGATTAGTAACAGCCTCGAATTGAGATAGATATCTAGATCCTGAGCTTCTTGGGCATTCAGAATCATCCGATCTGTGACTTTCTGAATGATTACCTGGGATAGATCTAGATCGGGCAGTGAAAGTAGCATCGAATAGCTAATTTCTGACACTGCCTTCCAAAATGACCGGAGCAAAGAGGGATTCATCATAGTATCTTGATAATGGTTCTCCTAAGAAAACTTAATCTTTTCTTTATATTACCCGCTTTTTTCGTAAATGAACAGCAACTAGAGGATAGTCTTCAAGTTGCTGAACCGTTGATGGCTAAGAGTTTTGAGTATAAATACTGAGATTGTCGGTTGAACCTCGATCGTCCTCCAAGCGAATTACTTCTGATACGCTGTCATCCGCTCTTTGATAAATCGGATATACAGGTGACGGAAGGTAGATTTGACTACCCGTGGTAGGGCAAAATCGATCGGCATCAAAGCTTCAGGTAGTTTCCAATCGCTACAGCTCAGATCCACCGGACGCAGCAGGGGAAACTCGATCGATTCCAATTCGGGTGCTAATCCCAATCGTTTCGCGGCGGCTGCTGTGGGGACTAAGTGCTCCTCTACATTCAAAACTGCCAGCATCGCCACATCCAGTGCAAATACATCCGCAGCGGCACCCAGCACGCCGAGCAAGCGGGGTTCGCCACCACTGGGGCCATTTCCCTCATGGCCGATGATGCCATCGATGATGGTTAAATTTGGGCTAATTGCGCGGGCGGTTTCCACCAGCATTTCGCCAAAGCGTTCGGCACTTTTGCCAGCTTCCATGTGCCACCATGCTTTCATCTTGCCAGGGACGCAACCGAAGAGATTTTTCACGCCCAGAGTCATGGTGAGCTGCATGTGGGATTTGACTTTGGGGAGATTGATCACTACATCAGCTTCGATCGCTTCTTTACTCAGCAACAGGTGGTTAAACTCAGTACTGGCTGTCTCGTAGCGTTTACCATGAAATTCGACGACAGGTAAGCCCAGCTCCGCCATCATCGGCAAGTAACCATTGGATTTCGCCACGCCCATCGCGCTACCAAAAGCTGGACTATCACCGAAAAACGGCTTACCACCAGCTTCAATTACCAGTTCGGCGACACACCTAACCAATTCCTGGCGAGTCACGCATTCCTTCGTCGGACGGGCACCAGTCAACAGGTTGGGCTTGAGGAGGACTCGATCTCCTGGCTTGACAAAGGCTCTAATCCCGCCAAGCGGGGCGAGGACTGATTCGATCGATTCTCGGAGTGCGGCGGTTTCGTAAGACGTAGCGCGAATTAGACTAACAATTGGGGACATGGGGGACTGGGGGACTGGGGGACTAGGGGACTGGAAGATAACTTAACTATCAACTATCAACTATCAATTATCAACTACCAGCTATCAACTACCCCAAGTAAATAATAGTGAAGCTATTGGCTTGAAAAGCCGATCCGGTAGCTATTTAGTTAGTTTTTTCTGTAATATGGGAATCGATGAACCCCAGATCTCCTTGTCTCGATCTAATAATATCCTCGACATGACGATCTCCGACAAACCATGCCGCAGCCAGTGGGGAACGAAAAGTGCGATCTTTGTCGAGCACCTTTTTCAGAAAGAAGGATAAATAGTGAGCAATCAAGAATCAGTTTTAACCGAATTACTGCGACAAATGCCGCAATTGCGATCGCATTTGTACTTTAAGTCTTCCCTGACAGCACTGTCTCATGCCATGGAAGATCGGGTGCTGGCAGGAACGGATCGCCCTCTACTGATTGCTAGTTTTCAGCAAGAGAAGTTTTATCGCCAGGAAGCCCACCGTTATCGACGATTGGGCGAGATTAGCGACCAAGTATATGTGGTCGCGGCACCCGATACCAAATTCAGTGAGCTGGTGGAAGAGTATGAGCTGGTACCATTTGAGCCTGATGATGCACTGGGAAGTGAGTGGCATCTGATCGCCATCGGTGCTCAGTCGGCGGCTTGTCTGGTGTGTCGGGAAAAAGTTGGCACCCAATCAGAGGTTTCTGTGCTGCCGGAAATCGACCCGTCGCGGCGGTTTGAAGGGATCTGGACATTCGATCGACAAGTGACTATTGCCGCTGCTCATATTTTGCTCGATCGAATTCAGGGTTATCGACCAGAACTAGCCGCTAAAATCGCCCAGGCGAAGCAAGAATACCTGGTCGCGGTTCCAGGTATCCCCAATGACCATTCCGCTAGTGCTGATGCCTTTGTGCAGCGGCTGGTGACATATCTCCAGGCGCGGCAATATAAGTTGCTCAAGGCGTATAAATCGATCGAGGAAAAGGAAGAACGGGAGCGGTTGGTCAATTCAATTACAGGCGCGATTCGACGTTCGCTCAATTCAGCAGATATTCTCCATGTAGCGGCATTAGAGCTAGGTAAAGCGACCAAAGTTAGTCGGTGCGTGATTTATCAGTATCGCCCAGACGAGCGTACCACAACGATCGCCCATGAATATCTAGTCGATCGACAAGCCACTTCCCTGATTGGCAAATCCTGGAGTCTGGCTGAAAATCCCATTTTCAAATCAGTGATTAAAACCCACGAATCAACCGCCCTTGCCGAAGTAAATATCACCAAAACTTGGCAGCGCACCCTTGATAAACACGGGATTACCGACTGGCTCATCGTGCCAGTGCTGCATCAAGATCGGATCCTGGGACTGATCGAACTACACCAACATCAATCTTCGCCCTTACCCTGGTCGGATGATACGATTAGCTTAGTTGAAGCGATCGCGACCCAGATCGGTAGCACCCTAATTCAAGCCGAATCTTATACCAACTTAGAATACCTCAACGAACAACTAGAGGCACTCGATCGCACCCGTGCCAATCTAGTCGCCATTACCGGACACGAACTCAGGACACCCCTCTCCACGATCCAAGTCTGCCTCGAAAGTCTGGCGACAGAACCAGACATGTCCCCCGAACTGCGCCAAGTCATGCTCAATACCGCCCTCGGCGATGCCGAACGGATGCGGAAACTCGTTCAAGACTTTCTCACCCTCTCCCAGCTTGAAAGTGGCCGGATCCAGTGGCACCCCGAACCCCTCTCCCTCGAAGAATGTATCGATCTGGCTCTGAGCGGCTTAAATAGTCGTCGTTACGATCGAGATCTACCCAAAATAGTCGTCAATATCCCCGCAGATCTCCCCTTTGTACGAGCCGATGGAGAATGGCTAGTCGAAGTCTTAACCAAACTCCTCGATAATGCCTGTAAATTCACCACTGGTCAAGACCGGATCGGGATTGAAGCCTACAATGTCGAATCCATGCTCGAAGTAGTCGTCGCCGATACCGGACGCGGCATCGCCCCCGAATTATTACAGATGGTCTTTGAACGCTTCTATCAAGCCGAAGGTTCCCTGCGCCGCACTGCTGGTGGTACTGGCTTGGGACTCGCCATCTGTCGCCAAATCGTCAACGGTTGGGGCGGCGAAATCTGGGCAGAATCGGCGGGGAAGGATAGTGGGAGTAGGTTTCACTTTACGGTGCCAGCGATTTAGGCGAGGGGACGAGGAGCGTGGGGGCATGGGGGTACGGGAGCATGGGAGCATGGGGGTACGACTTAGAATTTTTTATCCACATCTTCCACACTCCGACGCTCCCGTGCTCCCGCGCTCCCAAACCCACACCCGTACCATACTTCCCACACCCCTACTTCTAGGGTAAACTACATAACTAACCCCGATTTCGTACAACATGACCACCGCGCAAGCATTGATGCCTCGCTATCTCTGGGCAGCAGAGCCGCAGGCAACTTGGATTCCCCCCGACAGATTGGTTGAAGATCGATACCATGTAATTGCGCCGCAGTTGTGGCGGGACACCAAGCCTCAAGAACCGCCCGAATTATTATCCCCTCTGCCCAGACAGGCTTTAGCTTACGCTCATCTCTATCAGTACAAGCTCCATTTACCTCAGCTTCACGGTTTTTGCTCACTCAAAAGATCGGGTGAAACGATCGAGATTCCCCTACTAGATAATATTCCGATCGATCGTGAGGGCAAATTACTGCCCAGTCTCGTCGAAGCATGGGAGGCAGCCACACCCCTGCATCAAGCATATTGGCTGTGGCAAATCATCGATCTCTGGGCACCCCTAGCGGGAACTGGCGTGTTGTCGAGCTTAGTCCTGATGGAAAACTTGCGCGTCGATGGCTGGTGTCTGCGGTTGTGTGAATTAATCCCCGACTATCCATCTGGAAATAACAAAGTCACTCTGTCTAGACTCGGTACATTGTGGCTCCAGACCCTTCCCTCTGCCGCTCCAGAGATCGTCGAGCGGTTGGGTGTAATCTTTAGTAAAATGCAAGAAGAGAAGGCATCACTGCGCGATGTCGCGGGGGCACTAAATCGAATCATTCTCGAACAAACTTCTCAATTACCACTGATGTGGCGGATTGCGGGTGGTACCGATCCTGGTGCATTGCAGCAACACAATGAAGACTCTTATTACCCAACCCCCCTCGAACTACCACACGATCCGACAGGTGGAAAAATTGCGATCGTTTGCGATGGAGTCGCCGGACACGAAGGCGGTGAAGTCGCCAGTCAAATGGCGGTGCAACTGCTCAAAATTCAAACCCAATCACTGTTTGCCGACCTGATGAAAAGTCAGCAGATTGTCTCACCCGAACAAATCTGTAATACAATTTCAGCGATCGTCCGAGTAGTAAATAATACCATTACCGCCGAAAACCAAAGCCAGGAACGGGAAGATCTCCGCCGGATGGGGACGACAATGGTAATGGCAATCCAAGTCAACCAGCGGATGCGAAACATCAAGCGGGTGAGTATTTCCCACGAAATCTACATCGCCCACGTCGGCGATAGTCGCGCCTATTGGATCACCCCCCAACGCTGTCAACTACTGACCATCGATGATGATATCGCCACTCGTGAAGTCAAGCAAGGTCGCGATGTGCCCTGGCATAGTGCCCGTCGTGCCGATGCAACTGCCCTCACCCAAGCCCTCGGCATGAAATCGGGAGAGCTAATCAAACCCACCGTCCAGAGGTTTCTAGCGATCGAAGATGGTATCTTATTAATCTGTTCCGATGGTTTGAGCGATCGAAATTTGGTCGAAAGTTCGTGGCAAGATTACGCAGGTCGCATCCTGAATACCAATCTGCCTCTCGCCGAAGCCGTCGAGTCATGGCTGGAATTGGCACACGGCAAGAATGGCGATGATAATATCTCTCTGGTGCTGATGTCCTGTCAGGTATCCCAATCGACTGGCAACAATAGTCAATTGGTCAAAGTTGGTCTACCTGAAGGAGTTTTCGCTCATCTTCCCCCACTACCAAAATTTGGACTCAATCGCATTATTAATCTCGGCTTGTTCTTAACCACAGGGGCGGGATTACTCGCTGCTGTCACAATTATTATTGCTTTTCTCCATCCAGATTGGCTCGAAAACTGGCGAAAACAACTATCACCCCGTTCCCCGCAGGTAGAATTAAGGACTACCCCAAGTAAGTTATCGGCGTTGCTGAAGTTGGGATGGGGGGAGTGAGCATGGGGGCATGGGGGCATGGGAGGATGGGGAAGTGTGCGGGGATGGGGAAGTGTGGGAGGAAAAATTCAGGACGCTTGCGTCCTTATTACTCCCCACACCCCCCACACTCCCCACACTCCCAACTCCCAACTCTTAAAAAACTAAAATCAAAATGGAGCTATTGCCGATCGAAGTGTGCATAATAACAATACCGATTCCCAACTCCACGACTGAGACATATCCATCTCCGATCTGAATGACCCCACAACTGCTCTATGTTTAATTTATTTCAAAAAAAGCACAGCACCAAGCCCCGACAATTTGCTATCGGTGATGTTCACGGTCATTTTGATGGCTTATGCGAACTAGTTGACTTTTTTAAACCAGCCCCAGAAGATCGGGTGTATTTTCTGGGAGATGTGATCGATCGTGGCCCCAAGAGTGCTCAGGTAGTAAAGTGGATTCGGGAACACAATTACCCCTGTCTGATGGGCAATCATGAAGTGATGCTCCTCACCTCGTTTAATAACGGTGATATTGATGAGGTTTCCTTGAGTCACTGGCTGCCCTCCGGTGGTAATACGACGCTTCAAAGCTATGGCGATGCCGGAATCCCTCAAGGCGATCTCGATTGGTTTGCCAGCCTACCATCTTATATCGATCTTGGTGACACCTTTTTAGTTCACGCCGGAGTCGATCCCTTTCGCGCTCTCGACAAGCAAGACAACGACCAATTTTGCTGGATTCGTGAAAAGTTTCTCGGCAATCAATTTCCCTATTTCCCCGATAAAATCATTATTACCGGACACACGATCACGTTTACATTACCAGGTGTGCGTCCAGGCGAAGTCGCCCAAGGGCCAGGTTGGCTAAACATTGAAACTGGAGCCTATCACCAAAGAAGTGGCTGGATGACTGCGCTAGATATCACCAATGCGATCGTTTATCAAGTTAATGTATTTTCAGGTAAAAAACGCAAGCAACCACTCGATAAAATTGTCAGAACAGTAGAGCCAACAAGAGTTAAGTTCTAAATTAGAAATGGGTAAATTAGAACACTCATCCATGATGAATTAACGTCATGTCGATCGATTAAAGTCACGCAAAGTAATCGGATCGAATAGTTTAAAGTCTTTCAAAAATAAATCTTCTCCAGATTATCTATGCTCGATCATCTTTCTCTCTACGTTAGGGACTTGTCCCGCAGCCTAAATTTCTACGATGCTAGCTTGGGTGCGTTAGGGATTCAAAGATCCTTTGCCACAGCAGAAATAGCTGCCTATGGAGGGATGTTTTTCTGGCTGTATGGTGGCAATTCAGATCCCAATCCACCGCCTCAACGTCAACATTATGCCTTCAGTGCCAAAGATCGTGCGGCGGTAGATGCCTTTCATGCGGCTGCACTCGCAGCAGGCGGCACAGATAATGGCGCACCAGGAGTCCGCGCTAAATACGCACCTAACTACTATGCTGCCTATGTCATCGATCCCGACGGCTATAAATTAGAAGCTGTTTGCTATGCATAGATGTAGCTCGATCTGCTAATGTTGCGATTAAAGCAGCTCTAAATCCTAAGCCACGCTGCCTCGTTTTCTGGTTTCCTTATAGGATGTGCCGACATTTTTGATCCCAGTTTTGATTAATTCGCGTTCGAGTAATGCAAAAAAGCTCGATCGATCTGCGCCTCTGACTACTGCTTGGTTGTGTGATTCTGCTAGAGCAACAGGATAGCCATAGCCCTTATTGACTTGAGAAATAATCATGCTCAGAGTTACCCCAGCCACAGCTTCATCCCGAGCTACCCAAGCGGGAACTTCAATCCGAGCGATTTCGGTACCGACATTGAGATAGCAGAAATAGGTTTTGTGAGCCTCATCGTAATAATCTAAAATTTTGGCAGTACTCTTCCACCAGCAGCTTCGTTGCCCTGGGGCTAGCTGGGTATTCCACAACGTTGTATCCCGCAAGCCTTCAAACTGCTGACAGGGGAGTTTCGTGGCATCGCCACAGTGAAGCGGGCAATCGGGGACATCGTGGGGACAAGTCACCAGTCGCAGCAGGTTGAGGTTGTCGATACTCCGCGAAGCACTAAGATAACCGACGATCGGAATCCCCGCTAGCCGCAACTCTTCCCATGCGGCTAAAATCGGTGTGAGAATCCGCTCCCGTGCCTCTACGGGCAATTGTTCTAGGAACCAATAGACGAGGGAACCATCCACCATCGCTAAGGTGGGTACACGGGGTTTGGCGGGGCTTGAAACTCCCTGAATATCATCAAACCCAAATGGTGGATTGACCCAGTTACAGCCCAATTCTGCTAGAACTGTGGCTTCAGATACGGCTCGACGATAGCCCAACCATTCTTCGGTGCTAATTCCCCACTGACGAGAAATATATAAATCTTCTTGCTGATAAAAAACTTCAGGAATACTGTCTAGCAACGGGTGCAAATTCTGCCCATAGTGAATCATTACCCTCCCAACATTGATCAGATAGCAATAGGCAATTTCGTGATGACTGGGGGCAATTTGGGAGCCATCTGTGGCAAGGACAGTCTGCTGTGCTGGTGGTGCGGCGATGTCGATGCGGGTATCGAGGGATTCGATCGGGATCGATGTATTGAAAAATAGCCGATTGCCCCACTGCTGCTGGATTCGATCGATCTCTACTTGTCGCTGAACTGCTTGCTGGAGTGACGAGATTGCTAGCTGTAACCGCTGCTGATTCGCCGCAGTCTCTCGGACTAAATGTTGGCCGATTCCAGGCAGTTGTTTGGCAACCTTATTGATATCTAGCATGGGAAAGGCTGGGGTAAATCCCCTCCTGGGAGGGGTGCCCGTAGGGCGGGGTGGGTGGATTCACGCAACAACTCAAACCTTGAAAATAGTAATCAGCTCTATGATAACTTCTGGTTTGGCGGCGGAGATTTACCCACCCCGCCCTTTGGGCACCCCTCCCAAGAGGGGATTTTAATAGCACAATGGCTGGCAATAGCTGAAATACGTTCGCGTAAGCGTAACGTATAGCGGTGGTCGAGAATAACTTAAATATAAGCAATTTCGCGATCGAACCGTCAGCAATTACCAGCCACTACTTATTAGTACACTAGCTTTAGAACTACAATCTACCAACCTTTCTCAGCTTGAGCTAGAACATAGGTAGCAACATCTTCGATTTGAGCGGCAGAAAGTCTACCACCGAAAGCAGGCATTGCATTTTTACCGTTGGTAACTTGGGTAGTAATGGCAGCAATCGAATTCATGCCATACTCAGTTAGAGCTGCTTTTTTGAGATTCTTATTGGCCATGATCACATTGTTGCCGCCTGCATGACAAGCAGCGCAGTTAGCACCGAAGATTTTAGCTCCGCCAGCAGCATCGCCAGCTAATGCAGGAGTACTGAAGGTAATGGTAAACAATGCGATCGCTACTGTAAAGATCGAGATTAGCTTTTTCAAGACGGTTTTCCTCTATAAGACGTAAATTAAGGCACAAGATTTGCTGTTAATAATATTTTACCCAGAATCTTGGTTGGTGAGCAACAAAACTGCTGGCTGGGTCGAAACCTTTAATAGTTTCGATCGTGAGCCAAATTTTAAACGCGCTTTTTAGTTGGGCAATCCTCCCAAAAAGCGCGTCTACTGTTAGGTGATTGAGAATTCCCAAACATTCAGTAGCTAGTCACTACCTAACAGTCTTACCACCACCCCATTGCTCGCCCAAGATTTTGGGTTGCATCAGGATATGTCCAGCAATTGCATACATATTATCCTCCGACAGGTTCTTCATTTCAGTGAAGATATCCGCACTGTCCATGCTAGGGTGCAACTCAGCAATTGGAGTTTCGCCATCGTAGGTAGTTGGATGATGCATGTAGTCTACCAGCGCGATGATGTTGTCGCGTGAAGGCGTTGCACCAGATAGATCTACCGGACTTAAACCGACGTTGAAGTCAGTTTTGGTGACTCCACCAGCATGACATTGGGCGCAAGTTGAGGCAAATAGGGTTCTACCTTGATTGACTTGCTTGAGATTGAGGGTGGCAGTTTCACCCTGTGGATTTAATTTGACTGTGCGCGTTGCCGCATCGAGTTCGATCGCGTTAGCACTAGTAACTAAGGTCTGGAATGCAAACAATATGGTTGCCACAGCCAGCAACAAGAATCGCTTGAACATGGTTCTCCCTCTAAAGATAATTTTAATAAATGATAACTACACAATTTGGCTTGACCATTTTGCTACAGCTTGGGATGATTCCACAACTATCTTATGCTGTCACTATCATCTCATTATCCAGCCCTAGATGCTTGGATTTCTCCTCATAAAGTAAAGAAAAATTTACAATTGGATTCGATCTAGGCTTTAGCTGTTGGGCTTTAGGCTTTAGGGCTTATTCAAGAATATATTTTCTGACCTAATGCAGTAATCTGAACCCAAAGCCTAAAGCCTAAAGCCTAAAGCCTAAAGCCTAAAGCCTACCTCTGATGCAATCTCACCAACTGAGCCACTGTCCGCTTGAGCTGTGTGCGCGGGACGATTTTGTCTACAAAACCCTTCTGAAGTGAGTATTCCGAGGTTTGGAAGTCGTCGGGGAGTTTTTCGCGGAGGGTTTGTTCGATCACTCGTCTCCCTGCGAATCCGATGGTGGCTTTGGGTTCGGCGAGGATGATGTCACCTAGCATCGCGAAACTGGCGATGACACCGCCTGTGGTGGGATTGGTGAGAATGGGTAAATAGAGTAATTTAGCTTCACGGTGTCGTTCCAGCGCGGCGGAGATTTTGGCCATTTGCATCAGACTGAGCATCCCTTCCTGCATTCTGGCACCACCTGAGGCGCAAACGATCGCTACAGGCATCCGATGTTTGGTGGCATATTCGATCGCGCGGGTGAGCTTTTCCCCGACGACAGAACCCATGCTGCCGCCCATAAACTGAAAATCCATTACGCCCAAAGCCAGAGGCGATCCTTCAATTTTGCCTGTACCTGTCAGGACTGCATCGATTAACCCTGTCTTAGCTTGAGTATCGCGAATTCTGTCGCTATAGGCTTTGATATCTTTGAACTTGAGCGGATCCATCGGCTGGAGATGTTCGTCGAGTGGACTCCAGGTATCGGCATCGATCAGTTGCTCAATCCGCTCGTGACAAGACACACGCTTGTGATGACCACATTCTAGACACACCATCTGATTGGCGATGATATCTTTAGAGTAGGCGATCGCATTACAGTTTTGACATTTTGTCCACAGCCCATCGGCAATCTCCCGCTCCTGCTGTTGCTGGATGCTGGGGCTAGATTTGGGACGATCGGCAAACCAATCAAAGAGGGAGCTGATTTGGGGCATATGGTGGTTAGTCCTAGACTGTTTTCTTGACTGGAAAGAGCGATCGACAACTAATCGATTTTGTCAGTCAGAGATATTATTATCTCGTGTTTGGGGCAGATTTTCTAGCCTGTTTTAAGTAGCACCATCCACTATTCACTATCCACTGAAACACCAGTAACCATGTTTCGATCCAAAAAGTGAGATTATTCATAGTCTAGTCAATTTTATCGATAGCATTGCGATAAGATTTAATTGCCACACCACTCTGTCGAAGCTATGAGCTATTGTCTCAATCCTAATTGTCATCGACCACAGAACGATCGAGTGGTGAAAATTTGCAAGACTTGTGGTAGCCAATTGCTGCTCAAAGATCGCTATCGATCGATCGGTTTTCTCGATAGTGGTGGCATGAGTCGGAATTTTTTGGCAATTGATACTGACATGCCTGAGGAAAAACGCTGTGTGATCAAGCAGTTTTTTCCAGCACCTCAAGTTCTCGACGATCCTGAAGCTTTTCAGAAATCGATCGAGCTGTTTCAACGGGAAGGAGCACAACTAGACAGACTGGGCAATGACTCTCACCAAATCCCCCAACTGTATGCTTATCTGGAACAAGAACGCAGATTTTATCTGATTCAAGAATTTATTGATGGACAAAACTTACTCAAGGAATTGGATGAGTATGGTGCCTATTCAGAAGCCAAAGCAATTAAGTTATTAGATGACCTTTTACCGATCTTAAAATTTGTTCACGATCGCGGCGTAATTCATCGCGATATCAAGCCCGAAAATATCATGCGGCGCAAGAACGGTGAATTAGTATTAATTGATTTTGGCATGTCCAAACATCTCAATAGTACTGTGATGTCACGGGGGACAACTGGGGGGACAATGGGCTACGCGCCACCCGAACAGATTCGGGCGGGTGTTGCTTATCCAGCCAGTGATATCTATGCTCTGGGGGCTACCTGTATCCATTTACTGACGAATGTTACCCCCGATCGACTGTACGATTTCATGGCAAATAAATGGACGTGGCGACAAGAATTGGCCACTCAAGAACGACCGATTGGCGATCGATTAGCCAGTGCAATCGATCGAATGCTAATGAATGAAGTCCAGGATCGTCATCAATCGATCGCTTGTATCATTGCAGCATTAGCAGCACCACCTGTGAATAATTGGCGGCTCAAAGCAATGGTTAGTGCAGCGATATTAGCTACAACCACAACTGGATTGGCAGCCTATACAAATCGGGAACAGATTGAATGTCAATTCGGTGGTTACAATCAACTTTGTCTTCAACCAGTTGCCCGATTGGAACTACAATCACCGCAGAAGATTGGGAATGTCCTCTACTATCCTTACCTGTCAGCAAAAGATAGTCAGGGTAAATCAGCAGAGATTAACATGGCAGTATTGAGCGATCGATATGAATGGCAATTAGGATCGGATAACCAGGTTAAGCTCAAAGGAAAAACTCAGTCAGTACCAATTTCGATTCTCAAACAAGAATTGGAAAAACAAGGCATCTTTAAAATCATGAACAATCCCAATCGGATTATTGCACTGGGTACTGCTTCTTGTGAAGGAGCTGGCCCAGCAGAAGAGGCAAGAGCAATGAATCGAGCTAAAACAATTCAATCCCAACTTATCAAACAATTGTTCCAAGTCAAGGAGTATCCGATTTTAAATTTAGGTCAATTTAATCGTGATAGCTGTAAATTAACTACCAGCGGAACCTCATTTCAACGCAGTCTAGTTATTGTGGGAATGCGAAATGAAACTGAAGGACTAGAAGTAAAAGCAGCACTATATCAACGGCTAGGGAAAACAATTAAAGGTCTAAACCTCAATGATTATTCTCAAGGCAGCCTAGAAAAATTTGCTTTGAAATAGCAATCTAGGCTTTAGGCTTTAGGGATTAGGCTTTAGGGATTAGTGGATGGTGAATTCAGTCTCCCATGCTCCCGCGCTCCCGTCTCCCCGTCCCCCAGTCTCCCAACTCCCAACTCCCAAACATGCACAACCAATTCCCCGCTTTAGCAAATAAATCTTACTTCAACTACGGCGGACAGGGGCCATTGCCTCAAGCAGCCTTGGACGCGATCCTTGGGTCATATCAGCAGATTCAGTCCAAAGGGCCATTTGGACTCAAAACTAGTAAATTGGTGATTCAGGAGTCAAATTTGACCCGTCAGGCGATCGCTTTAGAGCTGGGTGCAGCGGCGGGATCGATCGCGTTGACTGAAAATGTCACGGCTGGTTGTAATATTGCGCTGTGGGGAATAAATTGGCAACCAGGCGATCGAATTCTGGTATCTGATTGTGAGCATCCAGGTGTGATTGCCAGCATCAAAGAAATCTGTCGCCGCTTTCAAGTATCGATCGACTTTTTCCCATTGTTAGCTACTTTAAATAGTGGCGATCCAATTGAAGTAATTACGACACATTTACAACCGCAAACTCGATTGGTTGTGCTCAGTCATGTCCTGTGGAATACCGGACAAGTATTGCCATTAGCTGAGATTGCTGCGGCTATTCATGGATATTCGCAGGCAACCGAGCGGATTTATACTTTAGTAGATGCGGCTCAATCAGTAGGTTTATTGCCACTAAATTTAGATAAATTAGGCATCGATTTTTATGCATTTACCGGACACAAATGGTGGTGTGGACCTGAAGGTGTGGGCGGGTTGTATATTCGCCCCGATGTCATTGAAGATTTAGATCCGACATTTATTGGCTGGCGAAGTCTGGATTATAGCCAGCCAGAATTGCCATTAATTAATGATGCCCGTCGCTATGAAGTTGCGACATCTGCCTATCCTTTGTATGCTGGATTACGAGCATCGATCGAACTCCATCAAGCATGGGGCAGTTCGATCGACAGAGCGACCAAAATCATCAGTTTAGCGACTTATCTGTGGCAGAATTTGCAACAAGTGCCAGGGATTAAATGCCTAGATCGGACAGCTCCACAATCGGGTTTAGTCTCTTTTCAAGTTGAATCGATAAATCATGGTAAGTTAGTGCAATCATTAGAAGATAAGGATTTTTATCTGCGAACAATTGTCGATCCAGACTGTATTCGAGCATGTACTCATTACTTTACCAGCACTGCTGAAATTGATGAGTTAATCCAATGCCTGAGTAAGCTGATAAAATAGAGCCTAAATATCCTCACACTCATGTTAACTCCGACGATTTATATTGCAATTACCGACCACGGCTTCGGACATGCCGCGCGAACAGCTTCGATCGCCGGACACCTCCAAAAGCTTTTACCATCAGTGAAATTAATCATCGTGACTACTGCACCTAGATGGTTATTAGAATGCTATATCGATGGTGATTTTGTTTATCGTCAACGGGGATTTGATGTGGGCGTAGTTCAGGCTGATAGTCTGAAAATGGATCTAGATGCGACATTGGCAAAATGGCAAAATATTATTACTAGAAAGGACGAAATTATTGCGGAGGAAGTAGCTTTTTGTAGAGAGAATAATGTCAGACTAGTATTTGCTGATGCACCACCACTAGCAACTGCAATTGCCAAAAAACTCGGTGTACCCTGCTGGATGTCGAGTAATTTTGGCTGGGACTTTATTTACCAAGATTGGGGTACTAAATTCCAAGATATCACTAGCTGGATTGGTGATTGCTATGGACAGTGCGATCGGTTATTTCGGACACCATTACATGAATCAATGGATCGATTTCCCGTAATTGAAGATGTGGGCTTAACTGGTGGCGATCCTAAATATTCACTAATCGAACTGAAGGTGAAGTTCAAGCTAATCCAACCCAAAGAACGGACAATTCTCCTCACATTTGGTGGCTTGAGTCTAGATGCTATTCCTTATCAAAATGTCAGCCAGTTTCCAGAGTATCAATTTATCACCCTCGATCGACACGCACCAGATTTACCCAATCTAGTTAAGGTTTTAGACAAGGCTTATCGTCCGGTTGATTTTATGCCATTGTGCGATCGAGTCGTGTCCAAACCAGGCTACTCAACCTATGCCGAAGCTCTGAAATTGCAAGTACCAATTGTTTCCCTCACTCGTGCTGGCTTTGCCGAATCAGAAATTATTCTCAATGGGATGCAAGACTATGGCTATCATCAGGTGATTAGCCCCGACCAATTTTTTAGCACTAGTTGGGACTTCTTGAACGAGTCATTGCAACCGCCTAGAGTCGATCGTCAGTTAAAGATTGATGGCAATCATTCAATTGCTAGTTCGATCGTTGAGTATCTGTCTCTCTAGTATATTTCTTTTGGAAATGCACCGCAGAAGAGTTAATTCTCCTCGCGTCAGCCGGAGGCAGCAATTCCAAATTCAAACTTGTTCAGACAATTCGTAGGGACAGGTTTATGCTAATTTGACTCGATCTGCATCAATAAGTATCAAACAAACCTGCCCAACCTCACCAGAAATGATCGATTATTTATCGAGAATTGGTAAAACATCTTAAATTTGGAATTGCTTCAGCGGGAGGAGTATCAAATTTTGATTCTAAGTTCCAGGTAAAGCGCGTAATCGATCGGTCAAATGCGATCGATCGGCCAGTACCTTTAGGAGTGGGCCATGTTTACCAAACTCGACAATGCTGATACTCGCCACAGGCATCCCCAGGCGGTAGCGAAATCGGCCCGCATCGATACCTAGCAAGCTGCATAAGAGGATCCGAATTGTTGCTTTGTGGGAAACCAGCAAAACATTTCCGGTCGCGTGGTGCTGGCTAATTTCCTCGACTACGGCGAGGGCGCGAGCTGCAATTGTCATCGCGGATTCGCCGTCTGTGGGTGAGTTCCAGCCAGGATCTGCCAGCCACCGCAGATAATCATCATGATATTTCTCGTCAACTGTCGCCACATCATTACCCTCCCACTTGCCGTAGTTGATTTCTCGCAACCCCTCACGGATTTGCAGTTCCAGCTTAACCGCATTAGCTAAAGGCTCTGCTGTCAGGATGGCTCGTTCCATCGGGCTGCAATAAATGGCTTCCCAAGGAGTGCTGGCATAAGCTGTGGCAAATACCTCAGCCATTTCTTCCCCGTCGGCTGTCAAGCCTGGATCGATCGATCCACAAAATAGATTACCGCGACTAGACGCAGTTTGGCCGTGGCGCAAAAAGTAGAGATTTAGAGTCATAGCCAGTTAAGTGTGCCTATCGGCATCAGGATTTGCAAGATTTAAGGATGAACAGGATGAGGGTGTTGGTGTGGATCGGATCCTCTGACCATTTTCGCATTAGTCATAGTTAGTTAAATGTGCCTATCGGCATCAGGATTTGCAAGATTTAAGGATGAACAGGATGAGGGTGTTGGTGTGGATCGGATCCTGTAGTTATCTTCGCATCATTCAAGTCATCTCGATGCCGACCGAGATTTGAGAATTTTCGACACCCACTGATACATTCATCCTGTTCAGCCTCAAATCCTCTAACTCCCGATCGAAACTCTGCTAATATTAGAATCATAGAGACGTTAAAAGATTAGCGTGTCTACATGCTTCTTGGAATAATAAATTGCCAGGAGTGGGTCAAACCCCACTTTTTTTGTTGTTTACTCCTGTCCACGAGCACGATCTAGGTTCCGGCGATGTCCTCAACATCCGCGCAGTTGCATTTCGCTGGAAACCAATCGAGACGAGATTACAACTAGTTGCTACCTATCAGCGACTACCGATCTTCAACCACTACCCATACTAGCCACTAGTTCTCTGCTACATCTATGGCTCATCCCCTCATCCCCCAAATTACCGACATTGCCAATCCAATCGCCGCAGAATTGGGGCTAGAAGTAGTCGCAGTCGCCTTTCATACTCACGAACGTCCACCCTCACTGCGGATCGATATCCGCAACTCTACCGCAGATACTGGCTTACAAGACTGCGAACGCATGAGCCGCGCCCTAGAAGCTGCCCTAGATGCCACAGAGGCGATTCCCTTTGAATACGCACTAGAAGTTTCTAGTCCTGGTACGAGTCGAGAATTGACTACCGATCGAGAGTTTAATGCATTTAGTGGCTTTGCAGTCCAAGTAACTGCCAAAGATTCCACCGATGGCAAACCTCAATGGCAAGGAAATCTCGTTCGTCGGGATGAAACCACCATCTATCTGAACAAAAAAGGACGAATGATCGAAATTTCTAGAGAGCTGGTCGAGAAAGTTTCACTAGATGATTTAGATGCTGTCAGTTAAGAATTGATAACTCGATTTACCATTTTAATATTTTATTGTCTCTCCTCTCCGGTTAGTGAGCGTCCTGCACTGAGCGGAATCGAAGTGAGCCGAACTACCCCCCACATATATGGCAAAAGCTAAACAACCGAAAAGTAACGTCAGTCTGCCTCAATTGAGAGTGATGATTGATGAAATCAGTAAAGATCGTAACTTACCTAGTTCTGCCGTCCAGACAGCACTGCGAGAGGCCCTGCTCAAAGGATACGAACGCTATCGCAGATCTCAGCATTTAGACCAAATGCAGTTTGAAGAAGATCATTTTGACAACTTCGATGTGTTTCTTAATCTCGATGAAGAAGCTTTTCAAGTTGTGGCGACTAAAACGATCGTCGAAGAAGTCACCGATGAAGATCGGGAGATTTCATTAGCAGAAGTCAGAAATATTCTCCAGCAGGATGACTCCGAAGATTCCACTCAAATTGGTGATTCTGTCGTCTTAGATGTGACCCCCGAACGCGAAGATTTCGGTCGGATGGCAGCGATTCAAGCCAAACAAGTGCTTGCCCAAAAACTCCGCGATCAACAACGCAAAATTATTCAAGAAGAGTTCGAGCAATTTGAAGGTACAGCCTTAAACGGTAAAGTCCTCAGATTTGAACGTCAGTCCGTAATACTATCGGTAAATAGTAGCTTTGGACAGCCAGATGTCGAAGCAGAACTACCCCAAAAAGAACAGCTTCCCAACGACAACTACCGAATTGGTCGCACCTTTAAAGTCTTCCTCAAAAAAGTTCGTGAAGGCTCCCAACGTGGCCCTCAACTGCTAGTTTCTCGTGCCACCGCCGGATTAGTCGTCGAGCTGTTTGCCAACGAAGTCCCCGAAATCGAAGAAGAACTAGTCCGCATCGTCGCAGTCGCTCGTGAAGCCACCCCAACCTCCCGTCACGTCGGCCCCCGCACCAAAATCGCTGTAGATACCTTAGAGGGCGATGTAGACCCCGTAGGCGCGTGTATCGGCGCGCGTGGTGCCCGAATTCAAGTAGTAGTCGGTGAATTGCAAGGCGAGAAAATCGACGTAATTCGATGGTCGCCAGATCCGGCGACATATATCTCCAATGCTCTCAGTCCAGCCCGAATTGATGAAGTTCGACTAGTCAATCCCGAAGGTCGTCAGGCACACGTATTGGTACCTGTAGATCAGTTGAGTCTAGCCATCGGCAAGGAAGGTCAAAATGTCCGTCTAGCTGCCCGATTAACTGGTTGGAAAATCGACATCAAGGATGTTGATAAATACGATCCCGTTGCAGCAATGGCAGAAGTCGAATCTCAACGTCGTGACTCCGAATATCAGTCACATTATCAGCCCGATTATCAAGATGCTGGATACACTGGAGACAACTACTAGTTAGTCGATAGTCGATAGTCGATAGTCGATCGTTATTAATTAGCCATAATTGTAGGGTGGGCACTGCCCACCAGCTAGGCTATGGAAGGTTCTGGTGTTTCTTTTACATTTGTGTTGATATGAATCACAATATCTCGATCGCAACATCTAGTGCAACACAATTCTTAGCCGCAGGGACAGATTATCAGCAAGTCAAAGCGGATGCCCAGAAAGCAGGAGAACCGTTTTTAATTGATTGGATGCCCGTTTTGACGGCAGATGTTCAGTTTTACTGGGTCAAGTTTTAGCGGTTAAAATAAAACTAATTCTGACTTAATTTGCAGTTAGCGACAGGTTATGACTACACTACTTGCTCAGTCTCAGCAGATACCGCTTTCCATCACTTGGGAAAAGCTCCCCGCCGATTTTGTATTACCCGACGAACCAGTGGAAAGTAACTTGCAACCCCTTCTGGCTGCTGCTCTGCGCGAATCTCTGGAGCTAGCTGGCTTAATCCTCGAATCTGTCATCATTGCCACCAATTTTGGCATCTGCGCTACTGTCGATCGAAAAACTGTCGTCAAAGCTCCTGATTGGGTATATATCCCTGCTGTGGATCCATTTCCCAATGGCGAAACTCGCCGCAGCTACACTCCTCGTGCAGAGGGAGACTTGCCCACTATTGTGATGGAGTTTATCTCAGCCACTGAGGGGGGCGAATATTCAGTAAATCCTCACTATCCCTATGGCAAATGGTACTTTTACGAGCAGATTTTAAAAGTCCCCACCTATGTAATTTTTCATCCTCAACTTCAAGTATTGGAAGTCTATCATCTGTTGGATGAGAAGTATCAATTAGCTGCTCCCGATGAGAATCAACGCTTTTGGATTGAATCCTTAGGCTTATTTTTGGGAACTTGGATTGGGGCGAAAGCTGATTACCAAGGTTGTTGGCTGCGATGGTGGAATCCATCGGGAGATTTGGTGCTCTGGGGTGGGGAATTGCTAGAACTGGAACGCCAGCAGGTGGCAGAAGAACGCCAACGAGCACAAGAGGAACGCCAGCGGGCGGAGCAAGCAGAAGAAAAAAATCTGCGGTTGGCAGAACGGCTCAGAACGATGGGAGTAGATCCAGATGCAATGCGATCTATACTCTCCTAACGCTGCGAGAGTGTGGATTGCTCTGACTGCGCCAGTGAATATCGCCAGCAGTTCTCGATCTCCACAAGAATTATTACAGCTCTGACCCGATCGTCTCGATCGACTTAAAATAGCAAGTGATGGCAATTGGCAACTAGCAGCCATCAACAGTCCCCAACCCGCAAGTTGGGTTCATAGCTATACAATCAATTTATATTTAATCTCGATGGGAAAACCAACAGGCTTTATCGAATACCTGCGCGAAGTCGAAGGCGAAATTTCACCAGTAGATCGCATCCAGAACTGGGATGAGTTTCACCTGCCTCTGCCCGACCAAACTCTCCGCAATCAAGGAGCTAGGTGTATGGATTGCGGTACCCCATTTTGCCATACGGGCAGCATGGTTGCAGGCATGGCGAGTGGCTGTCCGATCGGCAACCTAATTCCTGAATGGAACGATCTGGTGTATCGTGGACTCTGGCGCGAAGCCCTGGATAGACTACATAAAACTAATAATTTTCCTGAATTCACGGGTAGAGTTTGCCCTGCACCCTGCGAGGGATCTTGCGTCTTGGGCATCCACAAGTCCGCTGTGACGATCAAAAGCATCGAACACTCGATCGTCGATAAAGGCTGGGAAGAGGGCTGGATCGTCCCCCAACCACCCGCAAAACGCACGGGTAAGAAAATTGCGATCGTGGGATCTGGCCCTGCTGGACTTTGTGCCGCAGCCCAACTAAATCAGGCTGGACACTGGGTGACAGTATTGGAGCGCGCCGATAGACCAGGTGGACTGCTGATGTACGGCATTCCCAACATGAAGCTAGAAAAGGAACAAGTCGTCCTCCGCCGGATCGAATTGCTCAAAGCTGAAGGGATTACCTTCACCTGCAATGTCGAAGTTGGCAAGGATCTCTCCACCGCCGATCTGTTGAAAGATTACGATGCCGTCGTCCTCTGCACTGGCGCAACGAAACCACGGGATTTATCGATCGAAGGTCGCGATCTTCACGGCATCCACTTCGCAATGGATTTTCTCACCGCCAATACCCAAGCCGTCCTAGATGGCAAAGAAAACGCTAAATTCATCTCCGCCGCAGGTAAAGATGTCATCATCATCGGTGGTGGTGATACGGGTACAGATTGTGTCGGCACCTCGATCCGTCACAGTTGCAATAGTGTCGAGCAACTGGAAATCATGCCCACACCACCACTCAAACGCGCTGCCGATAATCCTTGGCCCGAATGGCCGAAAGTCTACAAAATGGACTATGGGCAAGAAGAAGCTGCTGCTAAATTTGGAGCCGATCCTCGCGCCTACCTGACTACTGCGACTAAATTTGAGGGTGATGAAGATGGCAATGTTACTGCTGTTCATACGGTGCAAGTTCAGTGGGAACGCAACGAACAGGGACAATTTGCCCTCAAGCATGTGCCTGGAACTGAAAAGGTCAATCCGGCGCAGTTGGTACTACTCGCAATGGGCTTCCTTGGCCCCGAACAGCCGTTATTGACCGCTCTCGGCATTGAGTGCAATCATCGCAGCAACATTCAAGCCGAACACGAGCAGTACACCACTAATATTCCTGGGGTCTTTGCCGCTGGCGATTGTCGTCGCGGTCAAAGTCTGGTGGTCTGGGCAGTCAATGAAGGTCGCGGTGTTGCCCGTGAGTGCGATCTATTTTTGATGGGGAGTACCGATCTGCCATAGATATTGGTGCTATCAAAAACCCGACTTTCTAGAAAAGCGGCTCGCGCTCGTCGGGTTTCCCGACGGTTTAGCGAGACAAGACAGTCGGGTTTTTGATAGCACTAAAGATTAGAGATCGATAAATCAATACATTGAGGTAAATATCATGGAATCACTGCAAACTGTTTATAGTAATCTCGAACAGATCGATCGAGTCGATCCAACGACTAGTGCTATCTACCGTCAATCAGCACAGGAAGTATTAGCCGATCCTGAAATTAGTTTAGAATGGCGCAAAGCCATATCCGACAGGCTCAACCGAGTCAACCACGAACTAACTGTTCATGCTCATGTTGATGATGACAGCTATTAATTGATAGTTGATAGTTGATAGTTGATAGCTAGGGTTTTAGAATGGGGATTTAGATCTCTTGTTTTTTAAGCCCAAAGCCTAAAGCCTAAAGCCCAAAGCCTGATAAATTTCTTGAGAAACTTGAGATTTCAGAGATTTGCCCAAGCGGTTTTTTTTCTGTGCTAATTGTAAACATTCAGTAGTTGGACAGAGATAAACCGAACGTCCTTGGCGGAAAGTATCGTCAGAATCGATCTCAATTCGATCGGACGGGTGGCATTTTACCACCCGCCAAAATTCACTTCTGAGTGCAACCTTTCGACAACTTACACACCGACGAAAATCTTTAGTCATGTTTCCCTCATTAGCAGCCAAATATTTTAACTCTATTCCACTATCTTAGGCGACTTCAGATGGCTTAGTAACGGTGTATCGTCATGATAGAGACAATGCTCATCCTACGACTATTCACTATTCACTATTAACTAATGAACCCAGTTGTCCTCACATTAATTGAAGTCCTAGTTGTGATTGGTGGATCGCGATTAGTTGGTTGGCTATTTAGATCGATCGGTCAACCTTTAGTAATTGGTGAAATTGTTGCAGGCATTGCTTTGGGGCCTTCATTATTAGGCTGGCTGGCTCCAGATTTAGCTGGGGTATTATTCCCCCAATCGGCAATTCCATTTTTGAATGTATTGTCGCAGATTGGCTTGATATTTTTCATGTTTTTAATTGGGTTAGAATTAGATCCCAAATATTTACGGGGCAATCTCAAGACAGCAATTGTGACATCTGGCGTAAGTATTTTAGTGCCGTTTTCCTTGGCTGGAATCCTATCATTATTAATTTATCCAGTTCTCTCTAATGACAGTGTTTCGTTTACGGCATTTGCCTTATTCTTAGGTGCCGCGATGTCGATTACGGCATTTCCAGTCCTGGCTAGAATCATAACTGAAAATAATCTCCAGAATACTCGACTGGGTACTTTGGCACTGACTTGTGCGGCTGTAGATGATGTGACGGCGTGGTGTTTATTAGCTCTGGCGATCGCAGTTACCAGAACTAACAGTATGATTGCTGCTGTGCCGATAATTATCTATTCTGTGCTCTACATTGTGGCAATGTTGACCGTGGGCAGGTGGCTACTAAAGATTTTATCTACTTATTACGATCGGACTGGGAAGCTGTCACAGTTGATGCTGGCGGGGATTTATATGGGAGTAGTATTATCGGCTCTGATTACAGAAGCGATCGGGATTCACTTGATTTTCGGAGCATTTTTGCTCGGTGCGGCGATGCCAAAGAATCCGAGATTAGTACGAGAAATTGCTCAGAAGACGGAAGATTTTGTGTTGATATTTCTGTTACCAGTTTTCTTTGCTTATAGTGGACTCAAGACTCAAGTTGGTTTATTAAATAGTCCCGAACTCTGGTTATTGTGTGCGGCAATTTTAGGGGTGGCAATTGTCGGTAAATATGTCGGTACTTACTATGCGGCAAGAAGTTGTCAGATCGGCAAACAGGAAGCCTCTGCACTCGGCTGGTTGATGAATACGCGGGGATTGACGGAATTAATCGTCTTGAATATTGGGTTGGAACTGGGAGTAATTTCACCGATTCTATTTACGATGTTGGTGATTATGGCGTTGGTGACTACGTTTATGACTTCACCACTATTGGAATGGACATATCCCAAAAAATCAATCCGGCTTCATAGTCAGCCAGATCCGATTCAAGGTTTTGAAAATGCACCAGATGGCATTAATTTAGCTCTACAGTCTGCAACTGAAACAGTCCAAATACCTGTGTCAATTGATTATCGAATTTTAGTGCCAGTTGCCAATCCCAATACCCAAACAGGACTGCTGCAACTAGCGGCATCGATCGCTCAAAACGATCGCCAATCAGCTATTATCAATCCATTGAGCCTCATTGAACTGGAAAAAGATTATCTGTTTCAAAGTACACCCTTTGAGGCAAATCGGCTGATCGATCGCAGATTGCAACAGTTAAATACTCTAATTAGTACCCTCGAACCGATCGAATCGAGAGCAATATTTCAACCGATCGTTCAAATCGGCTATGATGTAGCTCAGAAAACTGCGGTGATTGCTGCACTCGATCGAGCTAATTTAGTCTTATTGGGTTGGCATCGTCCAACTTTTAGAAACAATCGATTGGGTGGTAGAGTTGCCCAAATGCTCGGGAATACTCCCGCTGATATGGCAGTATTCATCGATGCCAATGATGATAGCTCAATTAGTAGCTCATACCAGACTTTACTAGTGCCATATACTACTGCCAACGAGCACGACGATCTAGCAGTTGAAATCGCGATTAGGATGCTCTCAAACGATCGAGATCGACGACTGAAATTAGTTCGAGTAATTTCACCCGAGACTAGGAATGGCGAACTCAGTGCCGAACTCGATCGTCTCCTCGAAAGTTTGCCAGCAGAAATGAGAGCCAGAATTACGATTTCGACGATCGAAGCAGTCGATCCAATTCCAAAAATTGAAGAGATTTCGCGTCAGGTAGATCTGACAATTACCGGAATCGGGAGTGACTGGGGGCAACGAAAACCGATCCTTGACAGCTATACAGATCGAATCGCCATTCAGTGTGTTTCCTCGCTACTCATTGCCCGTCGCTACAGTCAATTTAGCTCTCATCTAAGTTTTGTACTTGAAGATAATCATCGTCGCCAATGAAAAAATTTTCACTTAAATCGATTGGGCTATATAGTCTAGCAATTGGTGGCGCAATTGCTTTTTTTCACTTTGTAACTAGCTATGGAGAGGCTAATGTCAAAGCACCAATTTCTGTTAGTGGTAGTTATCTGATTTCAGGTCAAAACTTGCCTGGTTGTCTTCACAACAAAGCACTTTTATTTAAAATCCAGCAGTCGGGTATTTATCTCAATGCCAATCTCATCGCGATTGATGAATCAAAGGGTGTAAATGTGCCTGGGAGGATCGATTCTCCAAGGGGAGAGGCTGCGCTAACGGAAAAAGCGATTACAACAGATATTCGTCCAACATTTTCTGGCAAGTTAAATACTTCTAATCCACCAAATAAATTAGATTTAACAGGACTAATACCAGCTAAAATTTGTCCGTTACCATCACAACTACGAGTGACTGGTTTGATTGCAGCGGCTGATGCGCCAATCTACGATCGAACACCACAATTGCAGGGAAAACTCTGGCTCACTAGTCAAGATCTCATTCCAGCACTGCCAGTTGACTTTACTGGTGCGATCCAGATGAAAACACCTTCATCAACTCAATCCCACTAATTAAAATAGTTACTTGCCAACTACTTTGCTCGCCACATTCATCTGAGGATCGATTAAGACAATTTGACGACGATTTGGGGCGACTTTATAGCTGTTTTCTTCCATCACACTTCTTTGAGTTTGTGGATCGAAAGAACGACTGAAGTTGCTATTGATTTTCTCAGTGCGGATCTTGGCATCTTGCACTTCTGTTTTGAGATGTTGTAATTTACCCTGCTGCGCCCAGTTGTAGCCGATCGAGTTTACCAAAGTAACGATCCCAAATACGGACAAAGCTGAATAAGTTATTAATTTCACCCCTGCCTCCAATCCCTGACGACGGTGGACATGAACGGGATTGACTTTAGCTCTCGATCGTTTTCGTGGGGACGATCCCGTTCTATTTTGACTGAGAGGATCGCCATGAAGCGGTTCTGACTGCTGTGATGCCGACGATCTACGCCGCTGAATCGAATATTCTGGTGGCTCGAAAGAATGTTGTGCGTTCATGAAATTTAGTACACCCATTTGGAATTTTACCCATTATACAACGTTGGAGTACGGGTGGTGGGGATGGGGGACTGGGGGACTGGGAGACTGGGGGACGGGGAGACATAAAAAAATCTGGGACGTAATTAAAACTACGTCCCAGACTGGCGGATAGATAAAAAAGAGGATGCTTAAGCAACTGTGAATAGGGTTGCTTCAGCTACCTAATCTATTTGCTCAATTCAGTTGATAGGCGTAGTGCCAAAAAACCAGGAATGAGCGCGACTACCAACGCGACGAATACTTGAGTATCAGACATGAGAGATTCCTCCAAACACAGGGATTTTACCTGTTCACAGTTTGCGATAATTTTGGCTAGGACTGGGGATACTGTAACAAAATGTAGAGAGCGTACGGAGGCATTGGGGCATGGGAGTATGAGGGCGTGGGGGTACGGGAGTAAAACTCAGGATGCTCATATCTCCCGCGCTCCCGCGCCCCCACACTCCCACACCCCCCACACTCACTATGATTAACTAGTAAATAGCAAATTCAACCGGAGAAGGGCTGATTGAATAAATACTGGCAACGGATCGCGATCGGGGTGTCAATTGGGAGTATAGTTGCGCCTAGTTTGGCATTACCAACGGCAAATTCGGTTGGGAGTGCGGGGATTGACGCATTGAGATTGCACCAGCAGCCATACAATCTTACAGGTAAAAAAATTGCGATCGGGCAGGTGGAAGTCGGTCGTCCAGGGCTGTTTGGTTGGGATAAGGCGGCTCAAAACCTGAAATTCAATCCCGAACAAGTTTTCTATCAAAACGGTGCTGCTAAAGCCAATGAGCAGGTGGAACAGCACGCGATGATGGTGGCAGCGGTGATGATTAGTCGCGACAAACGATTTCCTGGAGTCGCTCCTGATGCCCGACTATATTCTAGTGCGATGGGAAAAGTAGATCGAACTGGACAGCCAGAAGAATGCCTCTCAATCCAACATATTGCCCAACAGAATGGTGGAGACATCCGCGCCATCAATCTGAGCTTTGGGGAGCCATTAGAGCGGGATCCACGTCCGAATGCCAAATTGGATGGCAATGCCTTATTTACTCAATGTCTGGATTGGTCGGCGCGGGTGCATAATGTCACCTATGCCGTTGCCGGAAACCAGGGCAAGGGTGGGATTTCGATTCCGACGGACAACTACAACGGGATTAATGTTGCTTATTCAAACCTGCGAGAGGGCACTTACAGCAAGTTAGATTTTTCTAATCTGAGTGAAATACCGATTGGGACTGCCAAAAGAATTGAGGATCGGGAAGTAAATGTCGGCAATCGCAGATCGATCGGCTTAGTAGCCCCAGGTGGTAATCTTCAACTATATAATTTGGCTGGGAAAGCTGTGCCAGCTAATGGCACTAGTTTTGCCGCGCCCCATGTAACGGGCACGGTAGCTCTATTGCAAGAATTCGGAGATCGACAATTGCGGACTAAAAATCAGATGCCTGTGAATGTGCGCCCGCGTTGGACGCTCGATACCCGCCGTCATGAAGTGATGAAAGCAGTGCTACTCAATTCTGCTGACAAAATCAAAGACACAGGAGATGGATTGCGATTGGGGATGACGCGGACAGTGTTAGCCAAAAATAATCGGGATTGGACGGAATCTATTTCTGCGCGAGATCCTCAGATTCCGCTGGATTATCAGTTGGGGGCGGGTCAATTACATGCGTTCCGTGCCTATCAACAGTTTAGTCCTGGCGAGTATCATCCTACGAGTCCAGTGCCATCGATCGGGTGGGACTACAATACGATCGCGACCGGAGTATACCGAGATTATATCCTCGATCGACCCCTCGCCGAAAATAGCTGGGTATCGATCTCCCTCACTTGGGATCGACTAGTCGAGTTGCAAGATCTCAACCATAATCAGCAGTACGATGTCGGTGAAAAGTTTCGAGATCGAGGTCTTAATCAAATTAATCTCTACTTAATGCCTGCCGAGGAAGATCGGATCGATCGAAGTTTATGGTCGTCCACTAGCTCTGTAGATAGCGTTCAGCATATATTTCATCAAGTTCGCGATCCAGGCAAATACAAAATTCGCGTCTATTTTCGCAAAGCTATCCACTTACCCACTCAAAATTACGCTCTGGCTTGGTGGACAGTTTCCGGAAAATAGAGAAATGAGACTGTAGAAGAAATATGGTGCAAAATAATTTTTGACAATGTGGTATTAAACAGCAAAAACTGGGGATTTTAGATATATAGAGAGAATTAGCATTGCTAAAGCCACTTATGACATTATTACCAGATCTTTCCCAAGCACCGACACACCATCGCGATCTCGATGCCCTATCTAGGTTGGAAACATTTTTGTACCTCACGCCCGTCGTAGGACTATTGCCTTCAATGTGGGCAATCTATCGGTGTCAGCGGAACAAACGACAATTAGCGGTGTGTCGATTATCCGTGCTGCTTGCATTTACCTGGTTGAGTATCTATCTAGGTTTAAATGTCGGCGCAGATTTATCAGGAGCATCAGCGGTGGGATTTAGATTATTATTCCTAAATAGTTTAGCTACCTCTGGATACTTTATGGTCAGCGTATGGTTAATGGTGCTACTCTGGCAAAGGAAATCTTTGAGGTTGCCTGGATTTAGTGTTCTAGCAGAGCGTACGATTCAGTAGTTGCGTGACACAAAATATTTAGTGTCTATTTATACATGCCAGAGATTTAAGCCAAGCCATAAACGCAATCATTCAAATCCCCAATCCCTAATTTAAAACGTGAGTAAAGTGGACGCGAGAAAAGCCAACCAGCACCATCGTAAATCGAATAGCCCTAATCCCCCTATGGTACGTCGTCAGTCAACAAAAAAACGCAAGGGTATTCCACTTTGGGTCTGGCTCGGTTGGGGGAGTGTAGGGACTGTTTCGGCTGCTGCGGTGGCTTTAGTGCTTCTTTCGTTTGATTCGGCACCACTTCAGCAGCGAGTACTTTCAGCCGCAGATGCAGCCTTCTTCAATCAAAATGGTAAAGATGCATTCTCCCGCAGTGTCCTTCAAGTACCTGAAGTTTCCAAGCCTGTAAATATTCTGTTATTGGGTATTAAAACCAATCTTTCTGATGTCAAAACTAGTGATGGTAGCAGTCGAAAAAAGACTGGTTATGATGCTGAGGTTGATTCACTAGATGGTTTATCAGATACAATGATGCTGTTGCGATTCGATCCTCAAACCAAGCGAACGATCGTCTTAGGTATTCCGCGTGATACTAAGATCGAACGCAGCGAGCATGGGATTGAAAAAATTAATGCTGTAGACCATGAAAGTGGTCCTGCTGCTGCTGCAAAAGAAGTTAGTAAGGTGTTAGGTGGTGTAGCGATCGATCGATACATTCGCGTCAATAATATGGGTGTAGCCAAACTTGTCGATGAGTTGGGCGGAGTCACTGTCACTGTGCCCAAAGATATCAAGTATCAGGATGATTCGCAGCATTTTTATGTCAATCTTAAGGCTGGAAAACAACACCTCGACGGACTAAAATTGCTCGGCTTATTGCGCTACCGTCACGACGCAAATGGTGATATCGGAAGGATGCAACGCCAGCAAATGGTCTTCAAAGCATTGCTAGAACAGTCACTCAATCCGATGACGATGGCGAGGATGCCGCAACTATTTGCAGTACTAAAATCCCACATCGATACCAATCTTACCGTCGAAGAGTTTATCGCGCTGGGTGGATTTTCGATGCAAAATGGCAAGTCCAAAATGCAAATGTTAATGATGCCAGGTGACTACAATGGTGATGGTAAACATGGTGTGAGCTATTGGCTGCCTGATGAAGCTGGTATCCAAAATATGATGGCACGTTATTTCGATCGCGGTACAATTTCACCCAGTGAGACTAAGGTAGAAAAACTCAAAATTAATATTCAAGATACTAGTCATTTTCCAGATGCAACTACCCGATTAATCAAGCGATTAAATAAAGCAGGTTATCAAAATGTTCATCTCGACAATCCACCTAAAATCAAGGAAGATCTAACTACGAGTCAATTCATTGCTCAGAAAGGCAATCCTGAAGTTGCAGAAGGTTTATCGCAATTGTTAGGATTTGGAGAAGTCAAAGTCGAGAACTCTGGTAATCTCTATTCAGATGTCACCATCAAACTCGGTCGTGATTGGCTGCAAAAAGAAGAATCCTATAAATCTGCCAGTCCAAAAAGTAAGTAGTTAATTGATAGTTGATAATTGATAATTAATGAGAAGCAGGGATCTAAATCCCCCACCTTTAGGTGGACTGTTTTTAGGGTGGGGTTGAAATCCCCACCCTAAAAACCCAATTCTCAATTCTCAATTCATTTAAATTTCTATGCATCCGAATCTCTGGTATCCGTATACTCAGGCAAAAACGGCACCAGATCCGATCGAGGTGAAATCAGCACAGGGATTATGGTTAGAATTAGCCGATGGGCGCAAGATTGCTGACTGTATCTCTAGTTGGTGGGTAAATCTGCATGGACATGCTCATCCCCAGATTGTGGAGGCTATCGCACGTCAAGCAGCTCAGTTAGAACACGTGATCTTTGCCGGATTTACCCACGCGCCAGCTCAAGAGCTAGCCAGTAAATTGGTGGCGAGATTGCCAGAGAATTTGACGCGAGTATTCTACTCAGATAATGGCTCTACAGCGGTAGAAGTGGCCCTGAAGATGGCTTATCAGCACTGGGTCAATATTGGGACACCCCGTGGGCGGTTTATGTCCTTTGAGGGAGCCTATCATGGGGATATGTTCGGGACGATGGCGGTGGGGACTCGATCGATCTTTTCAGATGTATTCAAAGATTTATTATTTGAGGTTGATTTTTGTCCCTATCCCGATACTTATGAGGGGGATTTACAGGTACTCGAACGAGAAGCTAATTGTCTCAAGTTAATTAGACAAAATTTGTTACTTCATCCTAATGATTACGCAGGGATAATTATCGAGCCACTAGTTCAAGGTGTCGCGGGGATGCGGATCTGTAGACCTGAGTTCTTGCAGCAGTTGCGCGAACTAGCAATTGAGTTTGACACATTCCTAATTTTCGATGAAGTCATGACTGGATTTGGTCGAACTGGAGCAGACTTTGCTTGTAACAAAGCACAGGTACAGCCAGATTTAATTTGCCTATCAAAAGGAATTACTGGTGGATTTTTACCACTAGCCGTGACCATCGCTACCGATCGGATTTATGATAGCTTTTATAGTGACGATCCGACCAAAACCCTCTATCACGGACACAGTTATACTGCTAACCCCCTTGGCTGCGCTGCGGCTCTGGCATCTTTGGATCTATTGAGCAAAAATGAGCCAGTCTATACCAACATGGAAATTTGGCATCGCCAGCATCTAGCAACATTAGCCGCTAAATATCCCCAACTATCTAGATTCAGAGTAATGGGGACAATTTCGGCATTCGATGTGAACAATAGCGAAAAAAGTGGGTACCTTAATAATGTGGGAAGAGAAATCAGACACCATGCGATCGCGCATGGTGTCTTACTTCGTCCGCTTGGCAATGTACTTTATTTGATGCCACCCTACTGTATTACAAAAAATGAATTAGACTGGGTATATCAGCAAATCGACCGAGTTTTGGAAGATGTGATAGATCGATCGTAGCTAGTAAAGATCGATTGAACGTCTAAAATCGTGTTGAATAAAAATGAGAAATACGTTAACTTATGTATCTAAACATCACCGTGTAAGAATCTCATGAGCGATATTCAAGCGACTTTTACATCTACCGACCGCGCCTTCCATGTAGAAGGATATGAGAAAATTGAGTTCAGTCTGCTCTACGTAAATGGAGCTTTCAAGTTAGAGAACCCTGAAATTGCCGATAGTTACCGCCAATTTGGACGCTGTTTGATGGTGGTAGACAAGACAGTGTATGGTCTGTATGGCGAACAGATTCAAGCCTATTTTATACACCACGCGATCGACTTATCCGTATTCCAAGTTTCGATCAAAGAGCCTGACAAGACTTTGACGACTTTTGAGAGTGTCATCGACGCATTTGTTGATTTTGGGCTGGTTCGCAAGGAACCTGTGCTAGTTGTTGGCGGTGGATTGACAACCGATGTGGCTGGCTTTGCTTGCTCGACGTACCGCCGCAAGACTAACTACATTCGGGTACCGACTAGCTTGATTGGGCTAATCGATGCGAGTGTAGCGATTAAAGTTGCCGTCAATCACGGCAAGCTCAAGAATCGTCTCGGTGCTTATCATGCTTCCCAGAAGGTGATTCTAGACTTTTCATTCTTGAAAACCCTGCCGATCGATCAAATTCGCAACGGCATGGCAGAATTGATCAAGATTGCGGTAGTTGGCAACAAAGAAATCTTTGAAATGCTAGAGAATCACGGCGAAGCACTACTAAAAAGCCACTTTGGTTATTTAGATGGCACTGTCGAACTCCAAGAAGTAGCTCACAAGCTGACTTACAATGCGATTCAGTCGATGTTGGCACTAGAAGTACCCAACCTCCACGAGCTAGAACTCGATCGAGTAATTGCCTATGGACACACCTGGAGTCCAACTCTAGAGCTAACTCCAGAGATTCCGATGTTCCACGGACATAGCGTGGCGATCGATATGGCATTCTCAGCTACTATCGCCCAACAGCGCGGTTACATCACCGTAATCGATCGAGATCGGATTCTCGGCTTGATGAGCCGGTTAGGATTGGCGATCGATAGCCCCTATCTGACCCCAGAACTGCTGTGGAAAGCAACAACCTCGATCGCCCGTACCCGCGATGGACTACAGCGTGCAGCGGCTCCTTGCCCAATTGGAGACTGTTTCTTCATGAACGATCTGACTCGCACCGAATTGGATGCAGTCCTCGCAGTTCATCATGAAGTTTGCCACAACTACCCTCGCAATGGTAACGGCGAGAATATGTATGTAGTTCTCGACCAAATGGCAACTCCCGAACCAGCAGGAGTATAAGGATGCGACCTGTAACACCTGTCGGAATTCTGGCAGCTAAACTCGAAAGTCTCGTCCACCAATTGGCACAAATCGAGAGTCCCAATCCAACTTTCAAAGCTGAACTCCAGCAAGCTTATGAGTTGGCAAACGGACTCGATCCATATCTGGATCTCTGCACTACGCCAGAATCTCCAGCCCTAGCCGCACTCGTCAAACGCACCCAAACAGAAGATTGGACACAACGATTCTCCGACGGTGCGACGGTGAAGCCGTTGGAGCAGGAAATGCTCTCTGGGCATGTGGAGGGGCAATTTCTCCAATTCCTGATCCACCTGACGAAGGCAAAACGAATCCTGGAAATCGGCATGTTCACGGGTTATTCAGCTTTAGCGATGGCTGAAGCCTTACCTGATGATGGTGTCGTAGTTGCTTGCGAAGTGGATGCTTATGCATCTGCGTTTGCCCAGAAGTGTTTCGACGCATCGACGGCTGGGAGTAAGATCTCGGTGCGAGTTGCGCCTGCACTGGAGACAATGCAGCAATTAGCGACGGCGGGTGAAGCATTCGATTTAGTCTTTATCGATGCGGATAAGGGTGGGTATTTAGCCTATCTAGATCTGCTGCTGACTAGCACTCTGCTTGCACCTGGGGGTTCGATCTGTGTGGACAATACGTTGATGCAGGGACAGCCTTATTTGCCAGGAGTAAGTACGGAACATGGAGATGCGATCGCTAAATTCAATCGTGCAGTCTGTGAAGATCCGCGTGTGGAGCAGGTTTTGTTACCATTACGGGATGGGATTACGCTGATTCGGCGGGTTTAGGCTATCTTAGATCTTGCACGGCGTAAGATTATTAGCGGTAAGTATAGATCCGAGGATACCCATTAAGCGGCGTTTTTATGCGGGGGTTCCCACCGCATAAAAAAACGGTAAGACAGGGCACCCCTACAAGTTATCTGTAGGGGTGCCCTTAATGGGTACCCTGGATCTGCGCCGATCGATAACCATTGTTAAACTGGTGTAAAATATGAATACGTCAGTTTACGATGCCTGTTGTAATGATGCCATATCGATCACAAAGCGATATTTAACATCGCTTTTTACCAATCGATCGTAGGCTCGATCGATCTCCTGAATTTGGATTAGTTCGATATCCGCAGTGATGTTATGCTTGCCACAAAAGTCTAGCATTTCTTGAGTTTCTTTGATGCCACCAATCAGGGAGCCGCTGAGGCTCCGCCGACCATAGATGAGGCTGCCTACATTGAGCGAAAGCGGTTCTGGTGGTACGCCAACCTGGGTTAGGTTGCCATCGAGTTTTAATAATAATAGATAAGCATTGATGTCGTGTGGTGCAGACACGGTATCGAGGATGAAATTGAAGCTGTTGAGCTGTTTTTTCATCTCATCGGCATTCTTGGAATTGACGACTTCATCTGCTCCTAGCCGCAACGCATCTTCCACTTTATTCGATGAGGTAGTGAACACCACGACATGCGCGCCCATCGCCTTCGCCAATTTTACTCCGACGTGACCCAATCCACCGAGTCCAACGACCCCAACCTTCTGACCTGGACTTACATTGTGATGGTGCAAGGGTGAATAGGTGGTGATGCCAGCGCAGAGCAGGGGAGCGGTGGCGGCGAGATCCAAGTTCGGGGGAATCTGCAATCCAAATGCTTCATCTACCACGATCCGTTCCGAGTAGCCGCCAAAGGTGATCCCGCCGAGATGTTTGTCTGGAGAGTTGTATGTAAATGTGGTGTCTGGGCAGAATTGTTCTAAGTCTCGCTCACAGTTGGCACAAGTACGGCAGGAATCGACCATGCAACCGACTCCAGCGGTGTCACCTTCCTTAAATTTTGTGACCTGCTCTCCCACCTTCGTTACCCGTCCCACGATTTCGTGTCCGGGTACGCAAGGATAGGTTGTCCCACCCCATTCACCACGGACTGTATGCAAATCCGAGTGACACACGCCACAGTAGAGGATTTCGATCTCAATATCGTGCTTGCCGACATCCCGACGTTGCAGGTTAAATGGTGCGAGTGGAGTCGTGGCGGTTTGAGCTGCGTAGGCACTAGTTTTCATTGATTACTTCCCAGATTATTTGTTAGATAATAAATTCAAAGCTTTATCCGGCGATCTACTAGAATAAGCTACAGCTTCAATGCCTCAGCTCCTAAAAATTTTGCGAATTGCAAGTAAGACTTTGTTCACTTTTTCAACCCGTTTCACTTCTAATTTAATGGATGCCGAATTCCTATAGTAATTCTTAGATGTATTAAATTTAAAATGAGTACCGATTCCCACAATAGGAATCAGTACTCATCTAAATCAGAATTGCTACTACATGGCTGGCAATGCTTCGCGTTTGGTTAGTGCAGCTTGCAGTTTTGCTTCATCTTCTTTTGATAGTGAAGTCCGTAAAACCTTGCCCTCAAACTTGCTCAAATTCTCTAATACTCGATCGGGTGTAGATTTCCGGATCAGCACGAAGATCGCTGAAGTTCCTGGTTCGATCGTGCTGCCAAGATCGCGCATGAAATCATCATTGATGCCAATATCACTCAGCGCGCCTGAAAGTGCCCCAGCCGCAGCACCAACTAGTGTAAAAATTGGATTTAAGAACAGTACACTCAATAAAACACCCCAGTAACCACCACTCAATGCGCCAGTAGCTACCAATTCTTGAGCTTGCTTAATTTTTACTTTACCTTCTTGATTTCTGACGACGATCGCAGCATCTTCTAGATCGATTAAGTACTCCGACTGGAGCCTTCTGAGTTCGCTCATCACCTCATCTGCTTTGAATTCATCCTTGAAGCCGACAACAATTAGATCGCTCATGTGCTTATCCTTTGAATAAATTTGGTTGACAGGTTGTATCTTCATTTATAGCAATCACTGCTCCCAAATAAATCAGTCAAAAGGTAGATTTATCGATCGCCACCAATTGTCAAAGTCGATGGTTTACAGCGTTTGATATAGGTTTGAATATCTTGAGCCAATTCACTCTCCAAATCTTCGACATAACCTGGTATCGCTGTATTTGCCTCATTGATACTGGCAAAAGGACCAAAATAATAAGTACATTGAGGCTGAGTTGTCAAAATTTCGATCCACCAAGCCTGCCCTAAGAAATTGAGAATATCAGTCCAGATATCAGTAATATTCATAGTAAAACTTTAGTTTTCATCCAATTATACACAGCTATTAGTGATTTATCTATCTACCTTTAGGTAGATCTCGCGGTGATATTCACTCATCAAAAAGGAAGAGATTTTTCAGCCACTAAATCCTCCAAATGCCAGATTGACAAGTAATCTAATTCCGAAGAAAATTGAGTGACACCAAAGCTTTGAACTTAGTGAAGCTGCTAACCTTTCTACACCACCAAAATAATTATGTCTGACCCTAATGGCGTGATGATGCAGTACTTCCACTGGTACTGTCCTGAAGATGGTAGCCTCTGGAATGAGGTTGCCGAAAAAGCTTCAGATTTAGCAAAAGCTGGAATTACCTCGCTCTGGCTGCCACCTGCGTACAAAGGAACGGGCGGTGGGATGGATGTAGGCTACGGAGTTTATGATTTGTTCGATTTGGGTGAGTTCGACCAAAAAGGCTCGGTACGGACGAAATATGGCACCAAAGATGAATATATTCGTGCGATTAAAACCGCTCAAACAGCGGGGATTCGGATTTATGCTGATGTGGTGTTCAATCACAAGCTGGGTGCAGATCTAGAGGAAGAAGTAGAAGCAACTCCCTTCAATACAGATAATCGCACTGAAACAGTCGGTGAGTATCAAAATATTAAAGCTTGGACGCACTTCACTTTTCCTGGACGTGGGGGCAAATATTCCAAGTTGGAATGGCACTGGTGGCATTTTGATGCGATCGATTATAATGCCTTTAATGAAGGTGAATCTGCCGTATATTTACTCAAAGGCAAATCTTTCGATGAGAATGTTGACCTAGAGAAAGGTAATTTTGATTATCTAATGGGCTGCGATCTGGACATGGAAAATCCCGAAGTAGTCGGAGAACTAAACCATTGGGGCGAATGGTGTTATGACACTACTAATATTGATGGCTTCCGGTTTGATGCTGTCAAACATGTATCCGCAGAATTTTTTCAAAAGTGGATCGAACATGTTCGCAAACATGCCCAGCGCGATCTGTTTGCCGTCGGTGAATATTGGTCGTATGAAGTAGATGCACTCCATAGTTTTATTGAAACAACTGATGGCAAAGTCAGTTTGTTTGATGCCCCATTGCATTACAATTTTCACGTTGCCAGTCAAGCGGGAGAGAGTTACGATCTAACTAAGATCTTTGACAATACTCTAGTTCAGCAGCAACCAGCACTGGCTGTCACCCTCGTTGAAAATCATGATTCTCAACCGCTCCAATCGCTAGAATCGATCGTCGAAGCTTGGTTCAAACCTCTAGCTTATGCCCTAATTCTCCTCAGAGAAGCTGGATACCCCTGTATCTTTTATGGTGACTATTATGGCGCACACTATAAGGACAACAAAGACGGAACAGATTACGAAATTTGGATGGAATCTCATCAATTCTTAATCGACAAATTCCTCCATGCTCGTAAAACTTTTGCTTATGGCGAACAACAGGATTATTTCGATCATCCAAATACAATCGGCTGGACGAGACTAGGCGATGCGGAACATCCTGGCGGTATGGCAGTGGTATTGACAAATGGTGCAGATGGCAGTAAGTGGATGAACATCGGACAGCCAAATTGCACCTATATCGATGTTACCAAACATGTGCAGGAACCAATCACAACTAATGATGATGGCTGGGCAGATTTCCGCTGCAATGGCGGCTCGGTTTCCGTCTGGATTAAATCTTGAAAATTAATGATGCTGTGCGATTTAGAGTATGGCAACCTCTAAGGCATTAAAAAAATAAGACTAGTGCTAGCTACAAACCCGACTTTTCCAAAAAGTCGGGTTTGTGTCTGGTTTGTGCCCTCACCAACATTACCTCACTCTTTCCTATGAAAAAGAATCCCACAAACAATGATTTTTCAGATCGGCAGCTAGATCGAATTGATTCAATGATTGATGAAAATATCGAAGAACGATCGATCGCCAATGAACAGCTACCAGAGCAAGTACTTAAAAATGTCGAAACGATCGATCGACATCAAGAGCGTCATATCCAAAACACCAAACAAGATCGCCGGATTCTGAATAAAATTGCCTCTATTTTTGGTCGTCCTCAATTCCTGTATTTCCAAATAGTATTTTTTGCAGTTTGGATTGGCTGTAGCAACTTGGCAGAACGAAATATCATTGCCAAAAACTTCCCACTGTTCGATCTGCATCTGCATGGACTAAAAATTGCTTCACTGCTGATTTCCACTGAAGTACTAATCGATCAGACTCATCAAGAGAAGCTAAGTAAAGAACAATCAAATTTAATGTTACAATTAAATCTCCTCTCAGAGCAAAAGATCGCCAAATTAATATCATTGGTAGAAGAACTCCGTACCGATCTACCCAATGTCAAAAATCGTGCCGATCTAGAAGCTGAAATCATGCAACAGGCGATCGATCCTCAAGCAATTTTGGAGGTTATTCAACACAATGCAGCACAATCTTCCAGCTCACCCGCTTAAAGTTAAACTCAATGGAACAAGCAATTGTCGATTCTCTTTCAGATGTCACTGAAGTGCTACCCGAGCAAGTCATCAAAAATATTGAGGCGATTGCCACTCATCAAGATCGCTATCGCCAAAATGCGCCAGCTCATCAGCGAGGTTTAGACAAAATTACGGCTGTTTTTAGTCGATCGGAATTTCTTTATTTCCTGATTGGATTTTTTACTATCTGGTGGTTTTGTAGCTACTTATCGACTCAACATATTTTACCAGTCGATTTCCCCCTATTCAATCTGCGGGAAGAAGGATTGGAGGTAGCTGGTTTATTGATTTCTACGGGAGTGTTGATCTATCAAACTCGTCAAGAACAAGCAAGTGAAGAGCGATCTCATTTGATGCTCCAGCTCAATCTAATTACAGAGCAAAAGATCGCCAAACTAATCTCATTAGTAGAAGAACTCCGTACCGATCTACCCAATGTCAGAAATCGTGCCGATCTGGAGGCTCAAATCATGCAGCAAGCGATCGATCCGCAAGCAATCCTCGAAGTGATCCAATACAATTCCGAACAATCACCCATCTCATCTACTGAGAATTAAACTAGATGAAACATCAAACTTGTCTGATCTTTAATCCCGTTGCTGGACAAGGCAACGCGGAGCAAGATCTTGAAGAAATAAAATCTTTACTCAGCGCAGAAATAGATCTAGAGATAATAATCACTACGGCTGAATGTGAACCCGGACAACTGGCAAAAGATGCCATCACCAGAGGTGCAAAATCAATTATTGCCTCTGGTGGCGATGGCACACTTTCCGCTGTAGCTGCCGCTCTGATGAGTACCAACATCCCTCTGGGCGTAATTTCACGGGGCACCGCCAATGCCTTTGCCAACGCCTTGGATCTGCCGACAACCATCCCTGAAGCTTGTGAATCGATCGTGGCAGGGTATACTCAAGTAGTAGATATGGCGGTGTGCAATGGTTTGCCGATGGTGCTACTAGCCGGAATTGGCTTTGAAGCCGAAACAGTAGATTTGGCAGATCGGGATGCCAAAAATCGGCTGGGGATGCTGGCTTATGTCCTGGCTGGACTCAAGCAAGTGGGCAATCTCAAGCAGTTTGAGGTGGAGATCGAGCTAGAAGACAAAATTATTGCCGTCTCAGCCGCTGCGATCACGATCGCCAATGCCGCTCCAGCTACCTCAATTTTGGCCCAAGGGTCGGCGGGAGTGGTATTTGATGATGGAATGCTCGATTTGACGATCGTGGCTCCGACAACGCCACTGATCGCGATCGCAACAGCTTTCGATCTGCTCAGTTCAACCCTACGCGGCACGGCATCCCAGCGGGAAGAAGTCGGCTTCTTGCGATCGCACAAATTCAAAATCACCACTACACCACCCCAAAAAGTGGTGCTAGATGGCGAAATCATCGGCATGACTCCGATCGAGATTGAGTGTATCCCAGGTGGTTTAACCGTATTTGCACCCCTAACGGAGGAAATACAACCATTAGAAAAACTAGAAGGATTACCCAATCTGAAAATTGAGCTGAAAACTTAATAGACCTCTTGCGCGAATGTCAAATCATAGTGTTTTAGTTGTTAGTTACTAGTTGTTAGTTGTTGGCAATACGACTTTTAGATTTTAATTAACTGGTCAAAGTATGAGCAATTCTGGATTCACGCAAGAGGTCTA
>JANXVE010000124.1 GCA_025351825.1 Chamaesiphon sp. 341R_metabat_111
ATTACCTTACTTAAAGTCGAGTTGAGCTTCACACCCAAACTAGCTAATTCTTGCTCGATCCGATCGCTAACATTTGATTTAATAGTGCGATTCTGTTGCAGAGAAGGCACCTTAGCAACTGGCTCAACGACGATCGGATCGAGAGGCTTTTGCTGAGGCAAAGGCTTCGCCAACACCAACGCTAAATCTTCAAAAGTGAAAACAGAACCAGTGATTGCTGAATGAGTCAAAGGCTATCTGGAGCAACTGAAAACAGCTCGTACCTATTGGCCAACAGCAGTGAAGTATCCAGGCGCAAACAGTTTTTACAGCAAGAAATCTGTTTTCGAGGGGGTCGTGGAGATCGATCTCCATTTAATCAATAAATTGCGGATTGATAAGGAAGTGTGCTGGGGGAGGCTTCTCCCAGCACACGTTCGCGCCGATTTACGCTACTGCTACACTGGTGAGCAAAAGCTTAAAAGTGCGCCACGTAAGTGTGATAGCAAGGTAGATTTAAGTGATTTGTCTCGACTTTGATTAAATCCCATCCTAAATATGATAACCTTCTCCATTATGGTTCTTTGGCTCGATAAATCTGTCCGGACTATTGTAAAGACGAGTGGGTTGATGAATCATTGAATGGTTTAAACTGGATTTTTTGGTTAAAAGCAGTTTACCCCTTTTACTCTCTAATCTAGTCTTCATCCGCTTTTAACCTACTTTTGGCAGTCAATCAGCTTATGCACAGCCCCAATTTACCACCACAATCCCGCTCTCGTGCTGAAAGTATTGCTTTTGGCAAAGAGTTACGTACCAAAGTATCCAGATCGAGTCATTCGCAATGGCAACCCACGCCAGATCGCTCCGAACCGATCGGACTGCTGGCTGCATCTAACGAGGGTAGACTGCCAGAATTGGTGCCGATTCGGTACGGACGGATGTTGGCATCGCCCTTTGCCTTTTTGCGGGGTGCTGCTTCCATCATGGCAGCAGATTTGAGTAAAACGCCTCAGACTGGCATAGAGGTTCAAGCTTGCGGTGACTGTCATTTGTCCAACTTTGGCGGTTACGCTACACCAGAACGCAATCTGGTTTTTGATGTCAATGACTTTGACGAAACATTGCCAGCCCCATGGGAATGGGACGTAAAGCGGTTAGCAACGAGTATTGTCGTTGCCGCTCGTTCGCTTGAACTTTCAGATAAAATCGGTTGGATAGCGGCGATCGCGGCGGTGCAGTCCTATCGCGAACATCTGAATGAATACGCCCAGATGACTGCACTGGATGTGTGGTATGCCCAGATTGGGGTCGAATCGCTGCTGACGTTTACGAGCAATCCTAAAGAACAGCAGAAACTCAAAAGTGAAGTCCACAAAGCACGGGCATTCACACCCTTATTAGGGTTACACAAATTGACCGCAACAGTAGACGGACAGCAGCGGTTTATCGATAATCCGCCCTTGGTATCCCATCCCGATCCTAAAGATCCGCTGGCAGCAGAAATGTTATCGGTATTCCATAAATATCGGCAAACGCTGCGCGATGATGCTCGCCTGTTGCTCGATCGTTACCATGTTGTGGATGTCGCGATGAAAGTGGTGGGGGTTGGTAGTCTCGGTACGCGCTGTGGGATGGCTTTGCTAGTAGCCGAGGATGACGATGTGTTATTTCTTCAAATCAAGGAAGCCCGTGCTTCAATACTGGAGCCGCATGTTGGCAAGAGTGGCTACGGAAATCACGCCCAGCGGGTAGTCGCTGGGCAACACCTGATGCAAGCAGCCAGCGATATTTTTCTCGGTTGGACAACAGGCGATTGCGGTCATGACTACTATCTGCGACAGCTTAGAGACATGAAAACTTCGGTCGAGATTGAAGGGATGTCGGAGCAGGATCTCAAAGGCTATGCCCATTTATGTGGTTGGGCACTAGCGCGGAGCCACGCTCGATCGGGAGATCGATTTGCGATCGCTGGTTATCTCGGTCAAAACGATAAATTCGACCGCGCGATCGCCGATTTTGCCGTTGCCTATGCCGACCAAAACGATCGCGACTATCAACAACTAGTTAATGCAGTTGCCACAGGGCAGATTAAGGTACTTCAGGCATAAGTTTGGAAGCGGATCTCGACCGAAAATATATGAAAAAATCGATTGTAAATATCATCCAGCCACCAGCTAAACCCCGCTCTCGCTTGTTTCAGGGGATTTTACCCCTCAACCGATCGAATATTGGTAACGATATCATTGGGGGCATTGTCCTGGCTGCGATCGGTATTCCAGAAGTGATGGGCTACACCAAGATTTCGGGCACGCCGATCGCCACGGGTTTATATACACTCCTACTACCCGCGATCGTCTTTGCAATCCTCGGTTCTTCTCGCCATCTCGTCGTCGCTGCCGACTCGGCAACAGCAGCAATTTTGGCAGCAGGGCTATTGGGATTGGCACCACAGGGGCAGTCGCATTATTTAGCTTTAGCCCAGCTAGTCGCCATCCTGGTGGGTGGATTGCTGCTCTTAGCACGACTGTTTCGGCTCGGATTTCTGGCTGATTTTCTCTCGCGGACTGTCCTGATCGGGTTCTTGACTGGAGTGGGAATTCAAGTAGCGATCGGTCAATTGCCAGGGCTGCTAGATCTCCAAGCTGTTGGACATCAACCGCTACAGCAAATTCTTGCCACGATCGCGGGATTGCCCCACGCGAACCCCTTAGCCATTGGCATTTCGATCGCCGTGCTGGTGACAATTCAATTATTCGAGCGATTTATCCCCAAATTTCCTGGCGCATTGCTGGCGGTAGCAGTCGCGATCTTTACCAGTTGGCTGTTTGACTTTGCCAGTCAGGGGATATCTGTCGTTGGTAACGTTCCGAGTGGTTTACCAGCTTGGGGTTTACCCGCCGTTACACTCGATGAAATCCCCCAAGTTATCGGGATTGCCCTGTCCTGTTGCATCGTCATCGTCGCCCAAAGTGCTGCCACCGCTCGTGCCTACGCTTTTCGCTATGGCGAGAGTTTTAACGAAAATATCGATCTCGAAGGTTTAGCGGCAGCAAATCTAGCAGCGGGTTTGACGGGTACATTTGTTGTCAATGGTAGCCCGACGAAAACTGAAATCGTCGATACCGCTGGCGGACGCAGCCAAGTGGCTCAATTAGCTACAGTCGCTGTTGTCTTAATCGTTATCCTGTTTTTAACTAAACCGATTAGCTATCTACCCAATCCAGTGTTAGCCGCAATTGTGTTCTCGATCGGGCTGCGCTTAATCGATATTAGGGGAATGCGATCGATCTTAAAAACCCATCCTGAAGAATTTTATCTAGCAGCAATCGCAGCGGTAACGGTAGTATTTGTTGGCGTTAAAGAAGGGATTATCGCGGCAGTCATGTTATCCCTCATCTTGCATGTGCGGCATAGTTATCGCCCCCATTCTGCTATTATTATTCCCGATGAAAATAGGATGTGGCAAGCGATTCCCGTGCGCCCAGGCAATATTTCTGAATCGGGTTTGATTATTTATCGATTCAGTCGAGATTTATTTTATGCTAATGCCACTTTCTTTTCGGAAGAGGTACTAAGTTTAGCCAAAAGTGCCACTCCACCAGTCAGATGGTTTATTCTCGAAGCTAGGGCGATTACCGAAATCGACTACTCTGCATCTTTGACAATTCGAGATGTGGTGAAGGAATTATCGATGCAGCATGTTGCTTTGATTATTTCTGGTCTTGCGCCAGAAGTAAGGAGACAATTCGATCGCGATGGATTGACTGATTTAATTGGTACAAATCGGTTTTTCAACCATTTAGAAGAAGCATTAGTGGTGTTTCGCTCTGGGAGTATTTAAACTAAGTCATAAGTCACCAGAAAAATTCATGAATTGCCCATACAGAAGTCAGAAGTTTGTGTTTGAGATGGAGAAGTAAACTCCCTATGTCATCTAAATAACTAGATTAAATTTAAAATAACACCCGATTAAATTGTCAGATAAGTTTTAGCTAAAATAGCTGCTTGAGTCCGATCGCGTAAATTTAATCGATTCAAAATATTCGTCACATGATTTTTGACAGTACCCTCAGAAATATATAATTTCCCAGCAATTTCGCGATTATTAGCACCTACAGCAATCAATTTTAAAATTTCTAACTCGCGTGGAGTTAATTCCGCCAATTCTGGTGGTGAAGTAACCTCAGTTCGATCGACTCGACCAGACATTACTTTTGCCATCATGCCTGGTGCCAAATGAGTATAACCGAGTGCGACTGCTCGAATCGCCGCCGCAATTTCCTCGGAAGGAGTATCTTTGAGGAGATAACCTTTAGCACCATATTTAATCGCCGCTGCCACATAAGTATCATCATCAAAAGTGGTCAGAACCAGAATATTTACATCAGAAAATTGCTGACAAATTTCCTTAGTTGCCGTCACGCCATCCATCACAGGCATTCTAATATCCATCAACACTACGTTCGGCTGAAGTTCTCTGACGCGATCGAGCGCGATTGCACCATTTTCCGCCTCACCAACTATTTCTAAATCCGGTTCTAACCCCAGTAGGGTTTTTAAACCCTGTCGAATCAAATTCTGGTCATCCACAAGTAGTAGTTTAATCATTACCTAAAGCCTCATTGAGTGGAATAATTGCGACAATTTGACAACCGCCGGAGTGTAGTCGATCTAGATCGATAGCGGGGGTACTAATAATCTCAAACTTGCCCTGTAATGATAGTACTCGTTCCCGCATCCCTTGCAAGCCAAATCCAGTCAGATTATTGCTGGGAATAAAGCCGCAGCCATTATCGACAACTCGTAATTCTAGTTCGGTAGGTCGGGTCTGAATTTCGATGACGACTTCACTAGCTTCTGCATATTTACTAATATTTGTCAATGCTTCTTGCACGATCCGATAGATGATAGTTGCTATGGTTTGGGGCAAGTTTAGTGGCAGATCTAGGCAACAAAGTGGTTGAACATGATTGGATAGCTTAAATTCATCGGCTAATTTATAAATTGCGATCGGTAGGTCTAGTTTTTGGAGCGGATCGGCGCGGAGAGTTGAAACGGATTGACGGACATCTTTTAAGGCAGTCGAACCAAGTCGCTTGGCTTCTATTAATACTTCAAGAGATTTTTCTGGTTTAATTTGAGCGAGTTTGACAGCCATTTCTAAATGCAGATTGAGAGCCGTTAGAGAATGTCCCAAGGAGTCATGAATTTCTCTGGCAATCCGATTACGTTCTTGTAAACTGCCGTTTTCCTCAGCTTTGAGAGCATAATTGCGAATGCTTTGATTGGCGATCGCCAGTTCTTCTTTGGCATGTTTTTCCGCTAGAATTCGATCGATTAACAACTGCAAGCTGAGTAATATACCCCCAAATAAAACCACAAAACCCCACCGAAATCCATCACGACGTTCGCGATATTTCTCTGTAGGGGGAGTGTGAGGGCGAACCGTTTCAATCTGATTGCGGTTTTGAAATTTTGCTCCCGAACTGGATGGTAAATGGTGTGGAGAAAATAAGTTTATTGTCATTAGATATAGAGCGAATATCCCCACAGTAATCCACAATCGATATCGCCGTCCAAAGATTAGATAACTCCGAATCACTACAATAATATAGATTAAAACAGCCGGACGCATCCCTAGATAAGTAGCTACTAAAATCAAGCTAATTTGAGCGATCGTGTAAATAAGTTTAGTTGACAGTTTCTGGTCTATGGGTAGTCGTAATCCCATCGCCGCTAATACCGCTACAATCCCGATATTTAACCATTGTGGTTCGATTGATTGCATATGAGGAGACACTTCTAATGTCATCACCACTGCAAATAAAATCCATTCAATATAAAGTAACGATCTTAGGGGATGGCGCATGAGGGGGTGGGAATTCGAGGGACTACTGTGTCTAACATAACTGGATTTGTTCCCAAAGTAGGCATTACCTTAGTCATATTTCGAGTAGATTAAAACCATGACTGGAGTTAGATTATTTAAGAAATAGATCGTGACTTTAGCTCGATGTCGGAGTCGGGACGAAACGAATAAGATAGCAGCATGGAAATCAAACCTAGCTTTCAAACCAACCACCCCCATCCCACCATGCTAAACAAAGTCGCTAAATTACTTCCGCTGCTCGCACTCGTTATTGCCACTCCATCCTTTGCTGCTGGTAACTACTCTAGCCACAACAATGCCCACGGACAAATTGCTTATGGTGAGAAGGGACAACATTTGGACGATCTCAATCTGACTCCCGACCAAAAAGCCAAAATGGAGCAACTCCGAACAGCCACTCGCAGCCAAATCGATGCAGTCCTCACTCCAGCACAACGCCAACAACAGGAACAACTCAAGGGTCAACGCCAAGCTAACAAAAGTGGCAATGACATGAACCTCACCGCAGACCAAAAAGCGAAACTCAAAGCCATTCGTGAAGCTAATCAGGCTCAATTCAAAGCGATTCTCACCCCCGCTCAACAAGCACAATTGTCTCAAGGGCGCGGTGGATGGGGTCAGGGTAACAAGCTCAACCTTACTGCCGATCAAAAGGCCAAAATGGAGCAACTTCGAGCATCTGCTCGTACCCAGATGGATGCAGTTCTTACCCCCGCACAACAACAGCAGTCTCAAGCGCGTCAAGAACGTCGCAAAGGGATGCAAAATGGCTGGAAAAGCATGAATTTAACCGCAGATCAAAAAGCCAAAATCAAAACTATTCGTGAGTCTGGCGAACAACAGTTAAATGCAATTCTCACCCCAGAGCAACAAGCCAAGCGCAAATCGCACAAACATAGTGGCTGGAATAAGAATGGTTAATACCATTTATCTAGTTTCGGTTCTCAGCTAGTCTAAGTTTTCTAAATGATGGTCGATCGATCTTCTCATTCGGTACTTGTCCAAATTATAACTCGAACTGCGATCGAGTTATATCTGAAATCATAGCAATACATTAGCTTGATATTTTTAGATTTCAATCTATTTATAGTCGAACTAGAATCATTCACTCTCATTACCCAACGAGGATTTTTTCATGTTAAAACTTACTTCACTAGCACTCGGTTTACTCACAGTTATCGCGATCGCTCCAGCCTCTCAAGCTGCGACAAATCCTAATCCGCTCTCTCTGCACACACCAGCCGGAGATCTTCACTCACAAGTTATTTTGAAAATTGGCGGACATCCAGACTACCGTGAAGGTGTTGAAGCCTACCGTCGCCGCGAGATCGAGCTAGAGCGGGAGCGGGAAGCCCACCGTCGTCGCGAGATCGAGCTAGAACGGGAACGGGAAGCCGCACGCCGTCACCACAAATCTTCCAATCGCTATCGCTCTGCCGATAATCGTGACAATTATCGCGGTGAATACCGTCGCGATCGCTAAATTAATCGACTAGAATTAGTTAACTAGATTGGGAGATCGCCCAATCTAGTTAACATTTTTTAATATAAATAATTTTCATTACGTCGGCATAGCCACTTGCCTTATAATCAAACGATGTAGAACAGGAATCACCACCGCCAATATTGCAAAATAATGTGATAATTATTATGAAAAAAACTATCAGAAAATTTATTAGTGCAATGAGTGTTTCTAAAGAACCAACAGATAGTCAAGATCCAATTAATCAGCCTCAAATCGAACACGATTCGATCGATGCTTTTTATCAACGGATGTTCGATCGAGATATTTACTTGCATGTTTCGGAAGTCTCGGTAGCAATGATTGGAGTTTGCCTAACAGGGGTATCTATTCTGAATGTAGACCAAGATGTCAACAATCTCGACACATACGTTGACAATTTATTGGCGATCGATTCCTTTATTTTCCTAGCTGCTTACTTGCTGTCATACTGGGTAGTCAGAGTGATGACTAAAGGTAATCGAAATGTTCGGCGAGTTGGAAATATTGCTAATGTGATTTTTTTAATCGGCATGGTGTTCATGGCGATTATTTGTATCTGTGTTGTCTATCAAGGAGATTACACACCCAAGTTAACTGGTGCAGATTTATAACACGATCGGCATTAAAACACCATTCACTAAAGATTTTGGATAAATAAACTATCGTAGCTCAAACTTGTTATTAATGAGGTAATGCCCATGAAAAAATTTACTGGAAACAGTCACAATGGGATAAATATCTCTGAAGAAACATTAGCTCATCAAACTCCAGATCCTTTTCCACAACAGCGTCTACTAGATCGAGATGTCTATTTACATATTTCGGAAATATCTGTAGCAATGGTTGGCGTTTGCTTGACTGGAATTTCTATTTTGCAAGTAGGTCAGTATATTAGTAAAATCGCTACATATATGGACGATCTGCTCGCGATCGATTCCTTTGTATTTCTGACTTCATCTGTGCTGGCGTATTCCCTAGTCTGGACGACAACTAAGGGAAATAGTAACACCAGAAGAATTGGTAACATTGCCAATTTCGTCTTTTTAATCGGCATGGTGTTCATGGCGATCGTCTGTGTATGCATTGTCATTAAAGGGGGTTATCCCCCAAGTATCTCATTGCCGCAATAGCTGAAACCACTGTGATATCTATAAAATAGCCTTCGCCAATTACACCAGGCGAGGGCTGTTTCTGTTGCCATAGCAGATTGGTACGATTGTGGGTAATTACTTTAGTCACGATCTAAATAGTTAGGAAAGTCATATCTCGATCGAGATGAATCCATGACTACAGATGGATGTGCAGTAGAGACGGAACTAATAAGATAGAGGCATAGAAGTTAAAGAGACATCCCAATAAAAAGTCTCTTTTCTCATCGCAGAAATTAGACTCGCAAATAAATTAATTCAATTCACTTAAACCCGGAGAACTCACAATGAAAAATCATATCTTTGGATTAGCTCGAATCTGCGCTGCAATTGCTGCTTTAGCTATGTGTGCGCCAGCCCAAGCCCAAACAGTTCAGAATAATACGATCGGCCCATCGGTTCAGATTGGTGGCGGACAAACTAATATTGGCATTGATTCTAAATTTGGTGTCAGCGATAATCTTTCAGTTCGTCCCTATATTTACTTTCCCAGCGGTGGTACTGATTTCGGAAGTGCGCTGACTTATGATTTTCACCTCCCCACTACTGGTAATAACCTTCAAGTTACTCCCTTTGTTGGCGGTGCAATAGATATTAATAACACTAATGGTAGCGGCATTACTACTGCTAGCCTAGTGGGTGGAGCCGATCTCAATCTTACCGATACCGTTCAATTAAAAGCTGGATTAGCTGTCCCTTTAAGCACTGATTACGGTCAATCTACTGCTGTTACTCTCGGTGCTGGATTCCGATTCTAGCGGTAAATGTCGAGTATTTTGACAGATGTCTTCTGAAGATTAGAGGGCAAATATTATTGGGATTTACCTATGCATATTTGCCTGTACTAGCCAATAGTAAAAAATATTGTCTTGCCATCTAAATTAATCGCATCTCCTCTCATCAATTCCCAGAAATAGGGCAGTTCTTCTATGAAAAATCTAGATAAATTAGGCTGGTGCGGAGCAATGTTGGCTGGCATCTCTTTGATGACATTCCTGCCGATTCCGCCGAGTTCGGCACTAGTCGTGTCAAAAGATAGCCCGAAAGCGATCGTCGATGAGATGTGGCAGATTGTCAACAATGAATATGTAGATGGTACTTTCAATCATTCAGATTGGCAAAAAATCAGAATGGAATTGCTCAAACGCAATTATCATAACCGCGAGGAAGCATATACCGCAATTCGATCGACTCTTGCCAAATTAGGCGATCGATATACACGATTTATGAACCCCCAAGAGTTTCAATCGCTAAACAACCAAACTAGTGGGGAAATGTCTGGTGTTGGCATCGTCATCCGAGCTAATTCTCACTCTCGGCAGATTGTAGTTGCTAGCACAATTGAAGATTCCCCCGCAGCTAAAGCTGGCATCCAGGCTGGAGATGTAATTGTCGCGATCGATGGTAAGTCTACCAAAAATATGATCCCAGAAAGGGCGATCGATCTAATTCGCGGTGAAGTGGGCAAATCCCTCACCGTCAAAATCGCTCGTGGCGGTATCAAGCCATTTAATGTTGCCCTCACCCGTGCCAACATCGAGCTAGCCTCGGTATTCTCGACAGTCAAACAAGAAGGTGCGCTCAAAGTCGGCTACATCCGGCTGTCAGAATTTAGCTCCCATGCGCCTTTGCAGATGGCAAAAGCGATTACAAATCTCAATCGTCAACAAGTCAATGCGTATGTACTCGATTTGCGCGGCAATCCTGGCGGGTTACTGACATCTGGGGTGGAGATTGCTGGGATGTGGTTAAATGATGCCGCGATCGTCAAAACAGTCGATCGTCAAGGCAAAAGTGAAGATTTTAGCGCGGCGCAACAGGCTCTAACTCAATTACCGCTGGCTGTCTTAGTCGATGGCAACTCCGCCAGTTGTAGCGAGATCTTGACAGGTGCCCTCAAAGACAATCACCGCGCTCAGATCGTTGGTGCCCAAACTTTTGGCAAAGCTCTAGTTCAATCAGTCCATGCACTCACCGACGGTTCGGGGATGGCGGTAACAGTCGCTCACTACTATACTCCCAATGGTACTGATATTGGGCATAAAGGAGTCACTCCCGATGTGAAGGTAGAGCTAGGCAAAATAGAACAAGCACAACTCGATGATTCGCCAACATTAATGGGTAGTGCTAAAGATCCGCAGTATCAAAAGGCGATTTCTGTATTAGAAAATAATCCTCATTTAGTTGGTGTAAAAGTCAATCCGGTATTCAGATAAAGACCGATAGATTTTATAACTTAGTCCAACTTAATAGTAAAAGCAATCCTAATTATAGTAACGAACAACGGGAACAACTAAACTTAGTAACTGAAGACTTTTGTACTCGCCAATTGCAACTATTACGCGAGCGTAATAATAGAGCTGATGCGGCGATCGTGCTACCACATCGATAGATTAGGTTAGACTATAATTTTCCACAAGTGCGGTTAAAACGATGAATAGTAAATTATTAATTTCGGCTCTGTTTGGTATGACAACGATCGCGCTAGTTCAACCAGCAATAAATGCGGCTGAGTTGGCAGGTGAGAATGTTGCAGCACAACGATTTTTATCCACTGGAGTAACCAAATACAATAGTGGTGATAAACAGGGTGCTTTAGCTGATTATAATCAAGCGATTCAACTAAATTATAATTATGCTTTGGCATATGTAAATCGGGGCGTTGTCAAATCTACTTTGGGCGATTCTCCACAGGAGAGGCTACGCCAACGACAAGGAGCAATAGCTGACTTCGATCGAGCAATATCACTCGATCGCAACTATGCTCAAGCTTACAACGATCGCGGGGCTGTTAAATACGAACTAGGCAACAAACGCGGCGCAATTGATGATTATAATCGGGCGATCTCGATCGATCCTAAATTTGCCGAAGCTTTCTACAATCGCGGCGCAACCCAATCCGAATTAGGCGATAAACGCGGTGCCTAGCAAAGCAGTCATTTTCAAATTAGCGATTTAGCGAACTGGGGTAAACGATTTACAAACAGACGCACCGATCGATCTATAGTGTTATTTCTACCTCCCATTCCGAATCTCAATTGTGACTCGATCGCCTGTCAAACCCAAATCAAACCACAAGCTCAGATGGATAAAATATCCGCTGGCGATCGGTGGTGGGCTGGTAGCATTTTATGGACTAACGGCTTATGTTATCTTGCCGTTAGTCTGGAACCACTATGAACACAATCCTGCATTAGCAACCTCACCCAAAGTTACCCACACCAAGGATGGGATTCCTGGCGATCCACTGAACATCGGACTCGTGGGAACGCAACCGGAAATAATTCATGCCATGCTGTTGGCGGGTTGGTATCCTGCCGATCCAGTTACCTTCAAAACCAGTATTGGTATTGCCAGGAGTGTATTACTCAAACATCCTTATCCCACAGCACCAGTCAGTAGTTTATATTTGTTTGGACGCAAACAAGATCTCGCCTTCGAGCGACCCGTCGGTAGTAGTGCTAGCCAACGGCATCACATTCGGCTGTGGCAGTCAGCGAAGATCGATGCCAATAGTAATCAACCGCTATGGTTGGGTTCGGCAACTTTCGATCGCAGTAGTGGCTTTAGTCATTTAACTGGACAAATTACCCACCATATTGCTGCCGATATCGATCGAGAACGGGATCTGACAATTGCCGATCTCAATCGAGTCCAACAAATCGCTAGTTTGTACCAAGTAACTGGGGTTGGGGCAACGTGGGATAGTCGGAATGGTGGTGGCGATCGTTACCATACAGATGGAGAACTAACGATCGCTTCACTATCAAGCAATAATCTCTCCAACCCCAAAGTTCCGGTGCAAGCACCCAATCCGCCAGCAATCCAACTCAAACAACAGATCTGGCAATGGGTCAAACGCTTACTTTGAAATACACGCAGCATCGGGTTGTGGTTTCAATCCAGAGGATAATTGAGATGTTACATTACAACGGCGAGTGTTAGACATTCGAGATGTGGTGACTTTTCAATTATGCAGTTAAATCCCGATCGCACGCCTCGATCGAGTTATCGCCAGATCCGATCGATTGTGACACCAAAACCAGGCAGAAACCATGAGACACTGAACTTAGTAGACTGAATCCAGATCGCTTGATGAAAACCCTTCCATCCTCAGAAGCACTCCGTCGCTTGCCCCTTGGCTTGGCAGATTTAGCCGTAATTCTTGGCACCTTAACATTATTAGCGACGATCGCCCAAATTGGCGCGGGATCGTTTGTCAGCTTTCAACCGCCGAATATCTTGCCAGTAGTCGATCTCGACCCGCGTCACTTACCTTACTATGCAGGTCGATCGACACTGAGAATGTTTCTCGGTCTATTTCTCTCAACGATTTTTACCCTAGTTTACGGTTATGTTGCCGCTCGTTATCGTCGTGCGGAAAAAATCCTGATTCCGCTCCTGGATATTCTCCAGTCTATCCCTGTCCTAACATTTTTAGCATTTACCACAACTTATTTTATTGCTTTATTTCCAGGTAGTTTATTAGGATTGGAAGCCGCATCAATTTTTGCGATTTTCACGGGGCAAGCGTGGAATATGACTTTTTCTTTTTATCAGTCATTAAAAACTGTACCGCAAGAGCTTGACGAGGCTGTAACTTTATATCGACTCTCAGCTTGGCAACGCTTCACCAAACTAGAAGTACCGAATGCCGCGATCGGGTTAGTTTGGAATGGGATGATGAGCTTTGGTGGCGGTTGGTTTTTTGTGGTTGCCAGCGAAGCAATTAGCGTTCTCAATCAAAACTATACGCTGCCTGGAGTTGGCTCCTATGTAGCCGCCGCAATTACCGCTAAAAACCTGCCAGATTTGGGCTGGGCAACACTGAGTATCGCGGTGACAATTTGGTTGGTAGACCAACTGTTTTGGCGACCGCTAGTGGCTTGGGCGGACAAGTTTCGGGTCGAGCAAAGTAGCTCTGCTACTGCTCCTGAATCATGGGTTTATGACTTATTTACCACGGCAAGGATTCCACGTCTGTTAGGGCAGTTTCTCCGTCCTGTGGGGGATAAGATCGATCGATTACTCTCCAATCTTACGCCAGCTAAATCCTTTCGAGTTGTCGATCCCGACAAGCAAATAGGCAACGATCGACTATACAACATTGGCTTACTATTTATCATCGGCGGATGTATTGCCGCGATCGCCGATTTCATCATCATGACAGTCGGATTTAATGAAGTTATTAAAGTTTTAGGACTGGGTTTCCTGACGATGGCACGAGTAATTGTGATGCTAGCTTTTGCAACTTTAGTGTGGACACCGATCGGTGTGACGATCGGTCTGAGTCCCAAATTAACTCGTTTTTTACAACCTGTCGTTCAATTTCTGGCTTCATTTCCCGCCAACTTAATTTTTCCCTTTGCGACGATCTTTTTCATTCGCTACCACATTAGTCTCAATTGGGGCAGTATCGTCCTGATGACGCTGGGTTCGCAATGGTATATTTTATTTAACTCGATCGCGGGTGCCCAGAGTATTCCCACCGATCTGCGGGAAATGGCTGACGACATCGGTTTGCGCGGCTGGAAACGCTGGCAAAACTTGATTATTCCTGGGATTTTCTCGGCTTGGGTAACGGGCGGTGTCACGGCTTGCGGTGGTGCTTGGAATGCTAGCATCGTTTCGGAAATCGTGACTTGGGGCACGACTACCTTGACAGCGACAGGCTTGGGAGCCTACATCGCCCAGGCAACGGCGGTGGGCGATTGGTCGCGAATTTCGCTCGGATCTGCCACGATTAGCTTATTTGTTGTCGGTTTTAATAGATTATTGTGGCGACGGATGTATAAGTTAGCTGAAACTAAATATCATTTTTAATCCTTTTGAATCGATGAAGAAACTTAATACAGTCGGAGTGCAACGGTTTTGTTAGCTCACTCTCTGGGATTAATGTCGCTCCGCTGTCCACTAGACCGATCGATTCAACGACTCGATCTTCCCGACGTAGTGATAATGATAGCCTTGGTAAACTATCGAACTCATTTTGAGTCGGGCTGGTGATTGAATACTTAAATCGCATATATTAATGGCTTGATGTTGACTGCTTGAGTTTTTCCATCAAGATTGCACCTGCCCCAAAACTATCATAGGGAGTTGGTAAATCGTAGGTTTTGAATGGTTCTAATGGTGAAATGTCCTCAGTCATATCCAAATCCTCCGCTAAAATCCGAATCAGTTTGAGTTTTTCTGTTGCGGAAAGCAATCGCGCAGACGGAAGCACTTCAGCCAGTGTCATTTCAGATACCTTTTGGGGAGAATTTGTGATTGTAGTTTAACTGAAGTCAGTAGATCTCGAAAACCTGTTCTGATAATGATGAATAACTGGCTGTCATCGGCTATTGAAATGTGCCAGAACCAGAGGAATCTCCTTGAGTTCATCAACGATCGCATCAGCTTCTTTCGCCTCTGTCCAAGACAAGTTACGTTTCCAAATAGTCTTCATCATTGCGCCTTTTGCCCCAACAATATCGACTTCAGGATGATCGCCAATAAAAACACTCTCCAAGGCTGATACCCCCAATCGATTCATTGCTCGCTGAAAAATCTCCACTTGTGGCTTCCTAACTTGTTCGACTTCAGAAATGAGAATGGCATCAAAGTAGTCTCGAATCGCCAATCCGTCAATTGCCCGCGCTTGAAATGGACTTCGCCCATTTGTGATAATGCCGAGCAAATAGCCTCGATCTTTTAATTCAGTCAGCATCTCAGTGAGAAATTCAAACGGCACACAGTGGTTCTGAAATTGCATTTCATAATCTTCCAGCAATGACTGCCAACTCATCCCCTCAATGGCAAATTCTGATACTAGATCTTGATAAACCTTGTCTTTCCAAACATGACCGTGGCAATCTAGCTCGATAAATCTGGCAATGTAATCATTTTTAGGAATGTGACTTAAATGTTTGTTGAGCCGATCGTATTGCACTGAAACGAATTGATTAACTGATGCGTCACGATCGAGCAATGTGCCATCTAAATCAAAAAGAACTGCTTTAACCATTTATCAAACTCCCAGCGACTATTTCAGACCTGCATCTCATCGACTAAAATTAGTCTATCTAACGACCCTGTTCACCCACTGCCAGTAACCCCTGCATTAAACGCTCGACGCTCAACAGTCGTTGTGCAACGGGATTGTTAGACCGTATCTCATCAACTAACTTACTCTACTTCAAAGCCTCGATCGTGACCAACCCACCCTCAATCGCCTGAATTCGTAGATCGTAGCCTCGCAATAATTGCATCCCAATCAGCGGAGCCGTCTCTGATTCGTTGATGTAAATCTCACGATACTGCCCGTCCCAAATCACCAGCCCGATGTAAACTTCAAACGTGCAAAAAGTCCCATCACCCAATGTCGCAGTATCTCGACCCTCCCAACTAAACCCCAATGTTGAAATCGTGTCAGACGGCAAAGTAAGAAACCCCGAAAACCCTGTATCAATTACAGCATCTACTATCTGCGTTGCCTCATTGTTCCTAACCGCGATCGATAAAGTCGCCTCACACATTTGATTCACACGACCCTGCATCATGGCTTTGTTCTCAAACTTCGTGCGCCAAAGTGGTCAACAGATAGATATCCAATCCGAACAAACCAAGTCTGGGTATTGGGTACTCGTGCGGAGAGTTGTTTTGCTGCCGTTACTAAATCGTCCGCAAGCTCAAACGCTCCAGTTTCAATATCGATCGCCACAATCTTGCCACGATCGCTTTCTTCATCAATTTGCTGGCGCACATGGGACTCATAGATCTCATCACCACGACGGGTAAATTCTTCTTTGCTGTAGCGGGGTTGTCGAACTACCATAGCTTTGACTCACTGCGACTTGACACCTATCCATTTTAGCTTGCTAGTGCAATGGTCACACCAAACATTGCTGCTAAGGAGCCTTGATTACTATTTTTTCGCCACCGATTTGGCCCACAGGAATTATTAGAGTTGGCTGCTGAGGGTCGGGGTAGGCGGCAAAAGTAAAATACGTCACTAGACTTAGATCTTGATACTGCCTTGACTACGCTACGGCTTGAAACAGACCTTCAGGAGAAAAGCTACCGTTTAGCATAATAACATCAGCAACGATCTGGAAATAAAATTGAGAATTTAGAGACAACGCTGGATCGAGATCGAGACTACTTCGATCGATCCACCATAATTTACTGATGACGGTAGATTCACAATGGTATAGTAGCCTCGGTAGCCTGAGAAAAAAGAGCGGCTTAATCTCAAACACAGCAATTATGACAGATCTCATTACCGTCGAAGGCGTGAATAAAAGCTTTCCTTTACCCAGTGGTAAGGGCGAGTTTCCGGTACTGAGTAACGTCAGTCTGACAGTCCGCTTGGGTGAAGTTGTCGCACTATTGGGGCGGAGTGGGAGCGGCAAGAGTACGCTACTGAGGATCATGGCGGGACTGATTTCACCCAGTCAGGGGCGAGTCTTGAGCAATGGTAAGCCGCTCCGAGGAGCTAATGATGATGTGGCAATGGTGTTTCAGAGTTTTGCGCTACTCCCGTGGTTGACTGTCAAAGAAAACGTCGAGTTGGGGCTAGATGCACGGGGAGTGGGGCGGGATGAGAGAGCGATTAAGGCACTCAGAGCAATCGATCTCGTCGGTTTGGATGGATTTGAAAGTGCCTACCCCAAAGAATTATCAGGTGGGATGAAGCAGCGAGTGGGTTTTGCGCGGGCGTTCGTACTGGAGCCACAAATTTTATTTATGGACGAACCTTTTAGTGCGCTGGATGTGCTGACATCTGAGAATCTGCGGGGGGAAATTGACGATTTATGGAACGCGAAGACCTTTCCGGCTAAAAGTATCCTCATCGTCACTCACAACATCGAGGAAGCCGTATTTCTAGCCGATCGCGTGATAATTTTAGGTTCCAATCCAGGCTGCATTCGCGGCGAACTCGCGATCGATCTTCCCCGCCCCCACGAGCGCACCGACCCGCGTTTCAAAGCTTTGGTAGACTATATCTATAGCATTATTACCAATCCAGAGATTGAAGTCACTGCCAGGGTTCTGGCACCAGTTTTGGCATCGGCTTATGCCAAACCGCTACCGCATGTGCGAGTTGGGACGATTAGTGGTTTGTTGGAACTAATTGTAGACCAACCTGAAGGTACGGACGATCTGCCGCGATTGGCAGAGAGTCTGAAATTAGCTGTCGATGACTTGCTACCGATCGTCGATGCGGCAATACTACTCGGTTTTGCGACAACTTCCGCAGGGGATATCTACCTTACTCCTGTCGGACAGGATTTTGCGACTACTACCATTCTGCGGAGTAAAGAACTGTTCCAACAGCAAGCTCTGCAAAATGTGCCTGTATTGGTAAGTATGGTGCAAACCCTGCAAGAAAAGCGGAGTGGTTCGATGCGAAAAGACTTTTTCTTGGATCTGTGGAGCGAACACGTTCCCGCCGCCGAAACAGAACGACAGTTTGCGACAGCGGTAGATTGGGGACGGTATGCTGAGTTATTTGAATATGATGCTAGTGAGGAGCGGCTATATTTACCGCAGGAAGCAGCAGTCGAATAACTCGATCGAGGAGCTATTTCTCTTGAGATTCTGCTTGCCGATTGGCACGAGCAGTTTGATAAATTGCCTCGATTTTCGTCTTTTGATCTGCTGTTAAATTAAGGCTGGTTAAAACTTGGCGCATTTTTTCACCGCCTTGCATTTTAGATTCCAACTGTTTGACTTGCTCTGGGGTTAATACAGCTTTAATTTTGTTGCGAATTTCCTCACGTCTTTTCTGGGCTTCTGGCGATCGAGCTTTTTTACCATCAGTACTATTCTCTGTACTGGTAGTTGCTGCTTGTTCTGTTTTTGGTTGCTCGGATGAGGAAGGATTTTCAGAACTCTTACAACCTGCTAGTCCAGTAATAAGAAGCAATGCAAGTAGACAAGGGATGACAAGCTGCTGTTTGTTCATGGCTGCATATTCCTATAGCGAACGGTTCTTGGTGAATGATTTCATCCTAACTGGTTCGATCGAATCGCACATCTGATTAATTTCCTAATCTAACCATGAAAAAAGTCACGAGTTCTTGATTAATTTTCTACTAATTCAGAACTCGGTCGAAATTAATGCAAAAATCCTTGTAACGATCCAAAAATCAGGAATAATCCGATCGCGAGTCGATACCAGACAAAAATCCAAGTACTTTGGTTTTCTAGATATTTCAGTAGTCCATAGATAGCCAAAAAAGCGGATATACTCGCGGAAGCCAAACCAACCATCAGTACAAACCAGCCATTAGCATCGAGTCCAGCTTTGAACAAGGCGTGTAACTCGATTGCCCCAGCCAGAGTAACTGCGGGTAATCCCAGTAAAAATGAAAACTTAGCCGCAGTTTCGCGCTCCATTCCCAAAAATAAACCAGCCGTGAGCGTTGAACCCGATCGCGATACCCCAGGAATTAGGGCTAGAGCTTGGGCAATACCTACTAGCAAGCCATCTTTGAGAGTCAGCTTACCAAATCCACGCTCTCTGGTACCCCGCAGCTCTGCTAAGGCGAGTAATAGCGACATCACGATACAAGCCACCCCAATCACAACTAAGCCCCGCATGGGCGAATTAGGTGCATTGAGCGTTTTTTTGAGGAGTAGACCTAAAATACCGAGTGGGAATGTCCCGATGATGAGTCCTAGAGTCAGTTGAAAGTCTCTAGACTGATAATTGCGATCGGCGATCGCTCTGACAGTTCCCCCCACCAAACTTTTGATATCCTTCCAAAAATAAGAGAGGACTGCGCCCAAACTCGCCATCTGCATCGCCGCTGAGAATGCCGAACCTGGATCTGGCCAGCCTAATAAACTCGGTACGATCCGCATGTGAGCGGTGCTGCTAATCGGTAATAGCTCGGTAATTCCTTGAACGATGCCTAGAATTAGCACTTTGAACCAACCTAATTGAACGAAGCCTAAATCGATCGTTTCTGGTGCGGGTGTAGCTAGATAATAATTCATCGGTAATGATTGTAAAACAGAAAAGTAGTTACGAAATATGGTGTGAATTGGCATGATGAAATATCTAATCTCTCATCAAAATCGATCCAGTTCTTACGCGATCGCAATAGTAGCTCGATCGAGTACATTAGCATCGAGATCGATTCCCGTAATTACTAACCGATCTGCATAGACATCAACAGTCGCACAACTATGGATACTTTTGGCAAAATCCAACCAATCTTGGTGAAAAAATAGTGGATGCAAGGGTGCGCCGCCACCACCAGAAGTTAAGTAAGTTACACCATCGATCGGTTTAGAACGTTGATAGCTGGGGTCGTGACCATTGTTAATTAAAGTGAATTAAGAACAGCAATTTAATAAACAGTACGCAAAACACAATTAAGAGAATGGCGATCGCTAGGATGCCTAGCCACAGTAAAAATAAGAACTTGCGATTCGCACTATGACTAAGAGTTGGTTTTTGGAGGTGAGCTTCTAATAGATCGACATTTCGAGTATTAGCTTTCCAGGCAGTATCGAATAGATCGCCAAAAATGGGCACGACTCCGGCAACTGCATCGATCAGAATATTGGCAACCATTCTCACTAAAATCGTCTTAGGCAGTTTGAATTGAATGGCATGGAACAAAATATAGCAAGATAGTAGCAACCCAATCAAATCGCCACCAAATGGCAAAAGTCCGATGATTGATTCGAGTCCTACTCTTAGCTTTGTGCCAGGAACGCTCAAAGCATTATCCCAGATGTTACTCAGATAGCGGAGCCGCTCCAGTTTGGCGATCGTGCTGGGTTGTAAATTTACCGAAATTTGATGAGATCGATCGGTCATAACATCTTTACTCTGCTGATGAGAGACTGAACTAATGCATTGATATTATTCATCATAGTTGAAAAGATATGTTAAAAATATTAATTCTTAACAGTAATTTATTCTACAATAAATTGCGCTCTAAAAAAGCATTGAATCCATATAAATCGTTTACAAGAAACCGATTGATATAGAGTCACTAAACACCTCAATATATCTGGAGATATAGTTATGTCAGATCCAAATTTTGTCGAACAAGCTGGTGCTTTTGCTGCTGATGCTGGGATCGATACCGCAGCAGATGGCGTTATCAATAATGTCGTCGATGCTGTTGCCGCTCACATCCCTGGTGGTGAAGCATTGTCTGGAGTGCTAAAAACTGGTCTCGATTTAGCAGCTAATAATGCCATTAACTCTGAAGTCAATCAGGGTGCTGGCGGTATTTTGGGAGCTGTTGAAGGTCTGTTCGGTCAGCACAACTCAGACGCATAGTTAATATATAAAAAATCGCTCGAATCATCTGATGATTTGAGCGATCGAGTATCGATAACGTTGGGTATTCTATCCACTCAGAGCGATAGGCTAACCTATTCCAGAACAAGGTACTAATTATGGAAGAAGATTTAGGTCGCGAACCTGTAGAAATGCAGGATGATACACTGGAAGCTCTGACAGATATCAAAGAACAGCTAGCCGAAGAAAAAGCTGAGGAAAAGAAAGAACGAAACTCACTAAATTTAATCGGTTTATCGACAGCAGTTCTCTCAACATTAGCCGCGATCGCAGCGATGCAAGGTGGTTATTATGCTAACGAAGGGATGCTGGCGCAAATTAAATCGAGCGATAGTTGGTCGCAATATCAAGCAAAATCGACAAAACAGCATATCGAATCAGCAAATGTTACGCTCCTAAAAGCTCTACAAAAGCCAATTCCAGCAGAAACAACAAGTGCGATCGCTAAACTAAGTTCAGAACAAAAGGAGATTCAAACAGAAGCCCAAAAGCTCCAAGTAGAAGCAAAGGAAGATTTAGAACATCACGAGCTGTTTGCGCGTAGTGTCGCTGCCTTACAAGTAGGCATTTCAATGGGAGCGATATCTGCGCTAACTCGAAAAAAATTGGTTTGGTATATCGGTTTAGGCATATCGGCGATCGGGATTGGATTTATGGTGGCTGGAACTTTGCCCAGTCAGGAGCAAGCTATTATTGCTAAACCATTAAAAACGGATCTTCAGCCGCATTAGTCTTTTGGTAACTCTTGCTTATCCTCTAGTTAGCTTGATAAAATCTTTAGGCGATCCGATCTAACTAAATTTTTACTTTTAAACAAGTAATCAACCACAATATACCGACACCATATCCAGCAATAATATCAGTGGGATAGTGTACGCCTAAATACAAACGACTAAAGCCAATCGCGATAATTAAAATACTAGCAACGACATAAATAGATTTTTGATAAATAGGTAACTCTCTTGCTAATATATAGGCAATAAAACCATACACAACCATCGAACCAACGGCATGACCGCTCGGAAAAGAAAAGGAATGTTCACTAATTAATCTTGCCCACAATTCGGGGCGAGGTTTGGCAAAAAATAACTTCATTACCTGGTTGATTAATAATCCACCCGTACAAGCAATAGTAAATCTAATTACGTCAATATACCGTCGCTTCATTCCTAGCCAAGCGATCGTACTAATAAAGACCGTTATTACTATTCCTGGATCGCCTAAAGCGGTAACAAACAGCATCACGCCATCCAGTTGAGAATTAGCAAATTGATGAATCCACAATAATAAAGATCGATCGAGGCTAAGTACTTCTTTCTCCCATACTTCCCTACACAACCACGCCACGATCGCTAGGATAAACAGATAACCGAGCAACCAGATTCCTTGGTGGCGGAGGGTATTAATTAGATTCTGGCGACGATCGAACCGTAAATCGGGCATGAGGACATTTCTCCAGGATTTTGCCATGATTGGCTTCTTCGACTTGCGTTAGCGTTAGCCTTGCTGCTTGTGTTGCGTCCGCCTTGACCACCACCTTGTTAGCGCGGCTCACGTACCATGAAATAGTGAATTTCATTTTCTGACACAACCTCAAATCCATGACGTTTGTACAGGGAGCCTACAGGATTCCACTTTAGATATTCAAGGTGAACTGCACGCTTCGCTCGATCGCAGTCTTTCAAAAACTCGGAGAGAATCATCGATCCTAGACCTTTTTTCCGGAAACTACTCAAGAGATAAAACTCACCAAAGCGGATGAAATTGAACCGATCGTGAATTGAAACTGTTCCGATTGCTTTCTCTCCCAACATTACAATGAACCAGGGCTTTTCGATCCACCGCTGCTTATGAACTTTAAGCTGATATTCTTCATCCCAACCCCACCGAGACGAAATATGCAGACCCATTGCATCCTTCTTTGCCTCGAAGGCAAATGCAAAATCAGCGTCGATTGTGGGTCGGAGGATTGGATTCATACTTTAAGCGGTCTAACGGCCTGCGCGTCACCGAACAGCAATAACATTGCATCATAACAGATCGCGTATACAGCCGTTTTGAGTGCACGCGCTTGTTAGACAGTGCTCAGATCGAGCCATTTGCTCATAGGAATTGAATTGTTCGCCTTGATAGCTCCGCCCCGTCTGTAACCACGACACACGTAGAATGCTTCGGCATTTGGGCTTGCATCCAGGTAGGCAACAGAAGCACCAGCATCTCGGATCTGCTGCTCGGCGTGCGCCAATAGCAACGAGCCGATCCCTTGGCGGCTGGCGGTGGGGCTGACATATAAGCTTTCGATCGTTGTGCCGCTGACTTCAACCCACCCAATGACCTGCAACCTAAATTCCACAACCCAAACAATGTTGGTAGCAATCGCCTTAGCCGCACGATTGGGAGGTGCTGTGCTTGCCCACTGCTCAACCGCGACGTAGCCATACTCCCCAACAAGAGCCATGATAGCGTCTCGTCGTATCACAAGGAGCACATCAGCGTTCGTGGAATTGGCGAACCGAATCTTGAGGTTCTCGGTCATTACCTTACTGTCTAACTATTTATTAGGCGGAGAGTTTCCGCCTATTCCCTGAAAATTGCGATGATATCCGGACAAAGATCGGTGCAAAGCCTGATAATTTGTCCCAGCCTTCCGAATATCATTTTATAGTAGCGTAATATCTGGAAAGTTTCCGGATATTACGCCAAATCGGGATATTATCTGGACTAAATTTGTGACTGTTTACCCACCTAAGAAACTCATAGACCGCTTTCGCTGTGCCCAATCACCCAAAAGATCTCAAATGGTTTCTATTCATAACTGCGGGCAATTGGAATACCTTGCCAAGTAGTAGCCGCAGGCAGCTTTTCACCTTTCATCACCAAAGACATCGGTTGGATTTGGACATCTGATTCCAGCACGGTATCGTAGAGCACCATCCCCCAACCCCCGATTTGAGCGCGAGGATAGAGATGGAGTGTACCCAGTTTCATCACCCGATCTTCAAATAGGTGCGTTTGCAGGGTAGCATCCCGATCGAGAATCACATCATCGTCGATCGTAATCAAATCGAATTCGGTAAAGTCCGTAGTTTCGATATAGACATTTCGCCCGATTTTCATGCCCAGCAACCGCAACAGCATCGGCGCGAACGGAGTGCCCAAGAGAAAGAACAGGAACCCAGGCACGATAATCGCCTCATACAGCCCCGTAATTAACTCCGTGCGCCAGATAAAGCTGCTCCAAAGGGGAATCGTCCCAGGACGATAGCGACCGATTATCAGCCATTTTAAGCCGATGACTAAGAGAGCGGAAAGTCCGGTAAAGAGGAAATAACAGAAGGGGAACAGGACGAAAACTCCCATCCAAATCACCACATCCCACTTCCAATTTGAATTGGCATCGGCGATTACCGTCAAGCCGACTTCTAAGAAAAATAGCAGCAGAAAATGGATGCTACCAGGGAGGGTGACGCGCAGAAACTCGATCGCCAGTCGCACGGCATATAGATGGCGGGGTGGCTTATAGGTTTGCGCCTCTGCGTAGCTATCGATGACTTCGCGATGGGGGATATAAATCGCGGGAGAACCCAGCCATGCGGTATCGGGTGGCATCGGCTCGTTGCTGACGGGGGGAATCGACAAACAACCAATCAAAGAATTACTGGCGATCGTACTGTGTGCTGGCACGAGGGCACCATTGCCGACAAATGTTTGCGAACCGACTTGGGTAGGAGCTAATTCCATCCAGCCGCGATCGACTTTTACCGCACCTAAAGATACCGTATCGGCGATGAAACTCTCTGAGCCGATCGATAGTAAATCAGGCGTAAGATTAGTAGCGGTAGAGATTTCGGTTCGCGCACCAATGTTTGCGCCTAACATCCGCAACCACGGCAGCAGATAGAGCGTAGAGTAGAGCGTTGGCATCATCTCTAGACTCATACTCATCAACTTGTCAACCCACCATTTTCGCAATCCGAAACTACTATAAACAGGATAATTACCAGGCTTGACTCGACCTAATAACAGCCATTTATGTAGTAAAACTTGCAGACAAAATATGCCAATAAATGAGAAACTACCAAAGATAGCGGCGGGAATTAATAATTCATAACTTTCCTCTTCTTTAAGCAATTCTTGCCATAGTAAAAAGCCTGGAATTGCCGAGATAAAGGGGACTAACCAAATCGCGATCGATCCGATCGAATAGCCAATTTTCAATAAAGTACCGCACTTAGGTACTGGTGTTAATAGTTCGTCAATTTGAGTATTAGTAAGAGGATCTAATTTCGCTGGCGAACCGATCCACGCCTCTCCAGTCGGAATACTCAAACCATTACCCAAATAAGATAAATCGCCAATCCGCGATCGATCTGCTAGTTGAGTATGTAGTCCCAGCATCGTATTCGATCCAACAAAACAATCGCGCCCGATCGTAATGTTACCAATTACCAATCGCCCATCGACGATTTCATAGCCGACTAAACTCGCACCATCATTGATACTCGTATTCTTGCCGATCGTAATCAGATCGGCAGCAATTAGTTCGATCCCACCAAGATAAACATTCCGATCGATTTTTGCACCCAGCCACCGATAATAAGTGTTTAGGAATGGAGAGCCAGCTAGATATTCAGTGGACACCAGCTTGTGAACTTGCTGCATCAACCAAAACCGCCAATAATAACCGCCCCAGAGGGGATAACTACCAGGTTTATATTTACCAATAACTAACCACTTTAAGGCGATCGTAATTAGGAGTAAAGCCGGATGAATCAGCAGTAAGACGATCGCGGATATTCCCAAGGCGATATATTTATTCCAGCCTTCATCATACAAAGTATCAAAGACCGAAAAAGGTAAAACGATCGGGGTGCTATAGATAAAGTAGAGAATATAAATGCCTAAAATCGTCCAAATGTGCAGATCGGGGCGCGGTTTGGCTGTCGATCGAATCGTTGGTTCGTGAGGGTTGGCGGTTGTCTGCTGTTGACGATTAGTTAATGTTGTTGCTAGTCCAGCGACAGTGGGATGTTGATAGATATCTAATACTGCTAAATCTTGAAATTGAGGATTTTCCCGCAGTTTAGAAATGACATTCGCCGCGAGTAAAGAATGTCCACCTAATTCCTCAAAGAAATCAGCATCGATCGAGATATCGTTAATGCCTAATATTTCCGACCAAACACAAGCAATTTTACTTTCGACTTCATTCGTCGGTTTCCGTCCGGTATTGCTGTGGAAATTAACACCGATATTCTGCGGTTCGGGTAATGATTTACGATCGACCTTACCACTCGGTAAAGTTGGCAGATCGGTTAATACTTCCAAACTAGTCGGCACCATGTAGGCAGGCAGACGCGATCGCATGGTTTCATAAATCCCGCTCAAGTCTAATTCTGCTAGACTCTGTTTGGGAACTAAATAGGCAATCAATCGATCGACTTGGGCGACTTTTTTAACAGCTACTACCGCCGCACTCACCCCCGCACATTGCATGATTACCGATTCGATTTCCGATAGCTCGATCCGAAATCCGCGCAACTTTACTTGTCCGTCAATTCGTCCTAAAAATTGGATCTCACCATCATTTGTCCAACTACCTAAATCTCCCGTTTTGTACAGGCGATCTGGGATAATCCCGATCGCTTTATAAGCATCTAAACTGATAAATTTCTCAGCAGTTAAATCGGGACGATTGACATAACCCCGCGCCAAACAAATCCCGCCAATGTGAATTTCGCCCTCGACTCCTAGCGGACATAACTGAAGCTCTTCATCTAAAATATATACGTAGTAAGTCGGTAAAGCCTTGCCGATTGTAATCGCTCGATCGGGTTGACATTCTTGATAAGTACTGACGACAGTTGCTTCAGTCGGCCCATAAGTATTTAATACCCTCCGGTGCGGATTGCACCAGCGCGACACCAATTCTTGGGGACATTGTTCGCCACCCAAAATTAATAACCGAATCGTCGGGACTTCTACCTCCATCATCGCCAGTAATGTCGGTACGCAGGATAATACCGTTACCCGCCCCGTTGTCAGAAACTGGGCTAAATCGACCCCAGAGCGAGTTTGCTCTACCGAACCGACAATCAGCGTCGCGCCAGCAGCGAAGGTACACCACACCTCTTCTACCGAGGCATCAAAGGCGATCGAGAAGCCCTGATAGACGCGATCTTCCGGCTGAATCTGATAAACGGACTCATTTACCACCCGAATATAATTAGTACTGCTGCGATGCTCGATCTCGACACCTTTGGGTCTACCCGTCGAACCCGATGTATAAATGACGTAGCTCAAATCACGCTCGGTTGTACCGATAAGCTGTTGCTCTAGTCTAGTTGTCGGTTCGATCGCAATCTTCTCCGCATGGAGATCGACGCAGACAACACTGGTTAACCCGATCGCTTTTTCCTGAGCTAAATCCTCGGTTGTGACGATCGTATTTATCCCGCCATCACTCAAAATATAGTCAATTCGATCGGCTGGATATTCAGGATCGAGGGGAACGTAAGCTCCACCAGCCTTGAGGATTGCCAAAATTGCGATGTATAATTCTGGCGATCGCGGGATGAGTAACCCCACTCGATTGTTACAGATAACTCCCTGACGGCGCAAATAGTGGGCGAGTTGATTCGATTTTGCTTCTACTTCTTGATAGGTGAGAATGGCACCTCGGTCGTCAATTGCTGAGGCCGTAGGAACATTATCTACCTGGGCTTCAAATAAATGATGAAGGCAATCATTTACCTGCGGTGTGCGATGGGGTGTTTGTGGGCGAAGCGGCTCCGCATAGGCAGACGCTTCGCGAACAGAATGAGAATCGCCAAGTTGCTCGCTTGAAACCATGTTTTATTACTGTAATCTTAGGGTTAAATCGGGGGTAGAAAAATTGAAATGTAAATCGATCGCCAATTGAATTACTTTCCGCCTTGGTTGTTCTGCCGATTGTTGTTGCGCTTTGGCGGGGGAGTTAGTAGTTTTGAGGGCTGTGGCTGGTTGGCACGATCGATTGATTCTGCTGCCAGATGCTCGTTAGCAGAGCCTTTCGTTTCGAGAATCGATTCGCCAATTTCACCACCAATTTTTGCACCGATTTCGGCACCGATCGCCATGCCGATCGGCCCCATCAAGATTTCACCGATGGCTTCGCCGACAACTTCACCGATCGATTCACATGCGATTTCACTGGTGATTTCGGCGGTAAATTCTTCGACTTCTTCGACAAAATCGGCAGCAGATTCGTCTTTAACGGGATGCTCGGATGGTTTGGCAACTTCAGGTGTGAGAAAGGATACACTCAAACAGTCGAGAACTTTTTGCTCCGATAGTTCGCTGCTGTAGTAGGAGATAACGATCGAGCTAGCAAGCGGATTAATCCGAACTTCAGTGACACCGTGCAGGGCGGTAACGGCTTGTTTGAGATCGTTACCATACTTGATGTCATTGTGAAGCCTGTCGATCTTGACCCGCACTCTTCCTGGCAATCGATGGACGATTTTACCCGTCTCGGTGGGTTTTGACTTTGGCGCGGTTGATTTAGCTTTTTTGGTGGTGGTATTTTTCATAACTTTAAAGTGTGGCTGCCCAACCGAAGCAGAATTCTGCCAAGAGCAGGAAGGGTACACCAGGGATGACGGGGAGAAATAGCCCGATGATGCCAACGATCGTGCTGGCGGTACCAACAGCGATGAGGATTTGTTTTTGGGTATTTTTTAAAGTGGCTTCCATGATATTAATGTTGGTTGTAAATTGTAGATTTAGGTTTGCTAATTTGGGCTAATTCAAACTCGATCGAGTGGAATGTGTGGTTCTAGCGGTAGTTCGATCTCGATCGAGTCGCCAGGTTTGACATCTCCGCCAGCGATGACAATGCCCATGACACCACCTTTACGAATCAGCTTTCCCTGTTCGTCGCGTCCTAGTAAGGCAGACATTAAGCCTTGCTGAAATCGATCTAACTGAGCGCAGGGATTTCGCAATCCAGTTATTTCCACTACTGCTGTTGTGCCTAAAGTTAGTCGTGTCCCTGTCGGTAAACCAAGCAGATCGATCCCGCGTGTAGTAATGTTTTCACCCATTGCACCAGGGGAGATGATAAAACCGGAAGCTTGAAGTTCATCATGGGTTTCAGCCTGAATGAAATGCACTTGGCGCAAATTTGGCTGGGTGGGATCGGCGGCTACTCGCGATTCTCCAGGGGGAGAGGCTACGCCAACGATGTTTGACAGTCTTACCCAGATGTGAGTCACCTTCAACACCTAATCCAGTTAAAAGCTGAATACTTTCCTGGTTTAGTTTCGTGAAGGTGTGACTGGTGCTGCGGCTGACGGCGATTACCATTCCATTCATATTTATTAGCTCCTAAACTTTGACAGCCGAGAGTTGGCTTAGGGGATGAAAGAGTTGCGATCCTGGTTGGTGTTGCCATGCAATGCCCTCTGGATCTTTGTGCTGACTCCAGATGTCGAATCCAGCAGTCGATCGGCGACGGGCAACTGTTTGGGTGGTTACGCCGAGTCTTTTGGCTAGATCCCTTTGAGTGATGGCATCGGGGCGGCGATCGATCTTCGCACCATTAGTAACCATTTTGTCCGAGGTTGGAGAAGCTGTTAAAGATGGTAAGGTGCGATTGGCTTCAAGCAATGGACGCAACCCGTTTAATTCTGCCACGATCGCCGAACCGTTGTTGATGATAATCGCGAGGACGGGATCGAGGGCAAATAATACACCGCCGAGCATTGCGCCCAAGTTGGGAATTGCCACGATCGCCGTATTTTGCCAGATAATATCCATCGCCTGACGCGCTACCTTAACTGCCAGAATTAAGCCCCGCAGATCGTCGTCCATTAACACTACATCGGCGGTTTCACGAGCGACATCGGATGCACCAGCAAAGGAAATCGAAACATCGGCGTAGGCGAGGGCGGCGGAGTCGTTGATCCCATCGCCGCAGAAGGCAACGGTTTTACCGCTTTCATGCAGAGATTTGACTACTTCTACTTTCCGTTCGGGGAAGGCTTCGGCGTAGACGCAATCTGGTTCGATATCGAGTTCGCGAGCGATCGTGGTGGCAACTCTGGTGACATCACCAGTCAGCATGTATGCCTTGATGCCTAAATCGCGCAATTCTCGAATGACTGCTTGACTTTCGAGGCGCGGTGGATCGCTGTAGAGGATGACTCCGAGCAGTTCGCCATTTCCGGCTACATAGACGGGTGCATGGCTACCAGAGAGGACTTCTGGATATTTTTGGTTCAAACTGTCCAAATTAATTTCTGACTGCTCCATCAGCCTGTGGCTGCCGACGAGAAGCTGCATATCATTCACCGTGGCGGCGACTCCCAATCCGACGCGATATTCCCAGGCATCGCAATCGTAGAGGGGCAAATTGCCCTCGCGAGCATGGCGGACGATCGCTTCGGCGATCGGGTGAGTTAAGCCCTGTTCGGCGGTGGCTGCCAGTGCCAGGACTTCCGACTCGGATAGTTGAGGGTGCAATACTTTAATTGCGGTAATTCCGGCGTGCCCCTGCGTCAGGGTGCCTGTTTTGTCAAAGACGATCGTATCGATTTTAGCCAGGAATTCGATCGCGCGTCCACTCCGAATTAATACGCCATTGCGGGCGGCATAAGTGAGGGCGGAGAGAATGGTGGTAGGGACGGAAACGCGGATGCCAGTCCCGATATCCAGTGTGAGGAGCGCGATCGCTCGATTTAAGTCGTTGCTGAAGATCCCCACCGCGATTGCGGTAACTAATGTCGGCACGACTAGCTGATTGGCGACAACGGCGGCATAGTTTTCGACGCGGGTATCGTGAACTGGGGCGGATTCAACGAGAGCTAAAATTACGCCAGCGCGAGTATTTGTACCCATCCGTTCGGCGTAGATACATAGATGTCCATCGACAACTAGAGTCGATGCAAATACTTCTTCGGCGATCGATCGCGTCACGGGGACGGATTCACCCGTGAGGCTACACTGGTCGATAATGGCAGTACCGCGCAGGATATAACCATCGACGGGAATTTGGTCGCCAGGATAAACTAATACCCCATCGCCCTTGACGATATCTCTGGCTGAAATCCGCAATTCCTGCCCGTCACGCTCGACTAAGACTTCGCCATTGAGACAGTCTAATAGATCTAGCGATGCCCGTTCGCTACCTCGCGCCGTCAGATCCCGAATCACTTCGCCCCCTTCAATTAGCCCCAACATTAAGGCTGGCGGGAAGTACCGCCCCTGGGATGCGTGGAGGGCGATCGCCAGTCCATCTAAGAAATCAATATTTAACTGCTTATCCTGCTGAATGCCATCTAATGCCCGTTGGAATACTGGTAAGGCTGCGGCAATAATTACGCCGCCGGCGATGAGTCCAGGAATGGGCACTCCCAGAGCTACTCCAATCCCCACAGCCAAGCCCAGTACGGGTAGCCCCAGCCGCTGCACATAGTCGATTTCTTCAATTGGAGCCGCTTGCTGCTTTTCTGTCGGTTCTGGGATATTTAGTGCCCGTTCCAGCATCTCGATCGCGGCTGTTCTGGCTAGTTCGATCTGCGACTGCGACAACTGCGGATCGAATTCTACGGCGATCGATTTAGCTGCGGGACTAATTCGCACCCGATCGACACTCTCGATCGCCGTCATCAAACCTAATAACCGCTGGGCATAGTCGGCATCGTCACCCAGTCGAATGACTTTGAGCCGCAGGTACCAGGGTGTTTGGTGCATCACCTGATATCCTACAGTCTGAGTAGCGATCGCCGTCGGCTCTATCGATGACGATCGATCTAAATTAACAGAACTCGCTGTTTTGTCTGTTGTCAGCATTTTAAATAAAGTTGTGATTCATAAATCGTCGGGGCGGATCGATTCATAGGATCGAACTCGAACCCGCCCTTTCCCTCGATCGGCATCCGCATGTCTCCGGTTTTACTCAGAAACGATTTCAACTTCACGCGGTTCGGCACTATTGTGTGCTTTCTTCGCTGTGCGTTCTGCCTGCGCGTCAGCCACTAAATCGCGAAAAGATTCCTCAGCTTCGGCAAAGCTAGACTGAACATTTTCAAGTGCATCCAGACCCCAAACCATCGCTTTTTTAGTATGCTCTTTGGCTGACTCCGCCAAGGGTTCGCCCAAATTTTCATGTCCCATCGCTTTCCCAACGGTAGTCACGACAGGTGCTAAAGCGAGTGCGCCAACGCCGATAGCTAGAGCAGTCAAAGGTTCTAATCCGAGCCATAATGCTTCAAATTCCATGTTAATTTTGCCTCGTTTGGGTTGATTTTAATGTTACGAACACAGGGCAATTGCTGCTGAATATTATACTTTGTATATATTCAATAACTTAATTACACAACTATTAATATAAGTATATCATTGTCGATAATTAAAATCTACATATTTCAATTTAAATTACAATAATGACCGATCGAGAATCTTAAACAAAATACTCATAAATCCCGATTGCCATAATTAAACCAGATGATAGTAATCCAGCCCAAAGTTCATTCATGTGGGTAGCAAATTTTTTACCTAAAGTAGTACCAAACGAAATAGCTAAGACTGCTAAAATGAAAGTCGTAACCGTAGTTAGAAGCGGATTCAGCCCAGAGATACCGCCACCAATCCCACCACCAATATTATTAATCGTCAAGCTAAATGCCAGGGGAATAGATTGTCTGGCACCGATCGATCCAGATCGACTGCCGATCTTAGTTGGGGACTTGTTAAGGTAGTTTAAATTATCTATATCTTCAGATATATGGACATCGATAGGGTCGATATTTCGACGACCGTATTTAGCTCTTTTGCGGCGATCTCGCTCATGTTCGAGCGTTTGCCACAGACCAAAGATGCCGATCGCAATCAGTACGCCACTACCAAGCATAGTAGCAGTAGATTTAGATAAATATCCACTAATCATTTCACCAACTGACATCGATAGAAATGTGCCCAAACTAGAAACGATCGCGATCGTGAGATTGGCACCAGTTGTAATTTTAACTTGCTTGATTCCATACGCTACTGCCACCGCCAAACTATCAGTATTAGAAGATATAGAAATTAGAGCGATGGAAAGAATATGCAGGCTCATTAATTACTTTTTATAGATAATATCGCACCGTAGTAATGATGCGACTATGATTATTATATAGTGCTGCCTTGATAAAATAAGTAGTTTGATTGTGGAGAATATTTTCCCACCAATGTTTGGGGACAAAAGAGGGAATCACAATCGTGGTAAAAGCAGTAGGATATCTCATTTCATATCGATCGACATAATCGATCAGTGGTGCGATTACCGATCGATAAGGCGAGTCCAAAATCACTAGGGAAATATCCCCTTCAAATTCCTGCCACTGCTGTTGGAGTAGATCTCGATCGGTTGAGCCAGTATCGATATGCACGGCAATAACTTCATCAGCAACGGTACGGGCATATTCTAAGGCTTCGATCGTCCCGCGATGAATTTGTCCGACTAAGACGATCGCGGGATGGGTGACATCATCTAGCATTACCTGAGGTTTAGACGCTCTCGTGGGGACTTGCACTCCAGCTAAACTCAGTCTGGTTGCCACATAGCGATAGTGACGATGGATTGAGGCAAATAGGTAGACGACGATCGGAATGGCGATCGCAATTACCCACGCTCCACCCGAAAATTTCGTCACCAAAATTGTCGCTAATACTAAAAAAGTAGCAAATGAACCGACACCATTGATCGCCGCGCTAATCTGCCAACCGCGCGATCTTTCGATCTGCCAATGCCGCACCATTCCTAATTGAGAGAGCGTAAATGACGTAAATACACCCACCGCATAGAGCGGAATAATCGAGTTGACACTACCTTGCAAAATAATCAGCGGCACAACGGATAAAATGCTCAATAACAGGATGCCATTCGAGAAAACGAGTCGATCGCCCAAATAGCTCAATTGACGCGGCATAAAGCCATCTTTAGCCAGTAAAGAAGAGAGCCGAGGAAAGTCAGAATAGCTGGTATTGGCAGCTAATACTAAAATCAATAAAGTCGAGATTTGAATAAAATAGTAGACAAAACTATTACCAAAAACATGTCTGGCAAGAATCGATAACACTGTCTCATTATCGCTGGGCACGACGTGGTAAACCTGAGCTAGATAAGTAATCCCCAAGAACATCACACCCAGGATCGAACCCATTGCCAGCATCACAAGCTGGGCATTTTTCCACTCTGGAGCTTTGAAAATCATCACTCCATTGGAAATTGCCTCTACCCCAGTCATCGCCGTACAACCAGCCGAGAACGCCCGTAAAATCAGAAAAATACCCAAAGATTCTTGGGCGGGGACGATCGGATAATCAGGAATAGTATGACCCATCAAGTGGCGGACTAATCCAACTGCAACTAATCCCAATATGCTCAAAATAAAAGCATAAGTAGGTACCATAAACAGGTTGCCAGATTCTTTCAAGCCCCGAAGATTGGCGATCGTTAGCAGGATCACAAACAGGATGCACAGAGGCACGGTATAAGGCTGGAGTGAGGGCACAGCCGAAGTTAGGGCAGCAGTACCAGCGGCAATACTCACTGTTACCGTCAGGATATAGTCGATAATTAACGCCGCCGCAGCCACCAATCCAGGATAGAGTCCCAGATTCTCTTTGGCGACGGTATATGCTCCACCGCCATGCGGGTAAGCCCTGAGCGTTTGTCGATAGGAAATCGTAATAATTCCTAAGAGTAAGATAATGGCGATAGAAATTGGTAGTGACAGCATAAAAATACCCGTACCACCTAAGATCAGTACGTGCAAAATTTCCTCAGTCGCATAAGCCACTGAAGATAAAGCATCAGATGAAAGTACCGCCAATCCCGCTGCATTACTCAGGCGTTGGTGAGCGTAAGCACTATTGGGTAAAGATTGCCCCAATAACCAATGTTTGAATTGGGTAAATCCAATCCGATTAGGATTTTTTTCCATCTTTCTGACAACCATAATTAAATAAGATCGATCTTCGCTAACTGACAGTTTCCTGAAAGATGCATGATTTAGACAATTGAAATAGTTAACACCGCAGCAAACTGCCTGGTTTAGTCACGTTATATTCTCCGTGGGAGATGACTTGTTTGGGTTGGAGAGTGCCATCTCGATCGATACACAACATCCGATAATTTCTGGTGATTGGAATACTGATGACTAATCGATCGTGACAAAGCCTTTTACCTTTAAAAATTCGATAATCCGAACAACCCTGTAACCTATTAATAATATTTCTAGCTTTTAATACCACGTAATTTGGCAAGCGATCGAGATCGATTGGATCGAGATCGAAACTATTACGCCAATTCTGTTTTTTAGCCCTTTGCACGCGATCTTGAGTTTCTAGTTGAAGGCAGCAATGACATATCTGTCCGAATCCTTTATGACCACATTGAAATGTTTTTTTGTGTCCGCTCATAGAATAGCCCTGTTCGATATCTACATTGAAAGAACATTTATTTGTTGTTGTGCTGCTGAAATTGCGCCCAATCCTGACCGACTTTAATTGTAATATCAGAATAAAGATTGCCAGTCGTACTAATTTCTGCTTTACCCACACCCAGACTATTAGCGACATCCTGACTAGTTCCCAGCTCGCCTTTTTGAGCGATGATTTGGGTAGTTTCCAGATTTTCTTTAATAACCTTCGGGTCTTTATCTAACTGAACATTTTCATAGCCAGCTTTCCTCAATTTGGCAATTAAACGTTTGGTTGCATCTGGATAGTAGCCAGTATCCTGGACTCTAATATATATATTTTTTGCAGATTTAATTGGACTTTGAACTTCGCCGCGATCGAAGTATTTCGCCATCATATTCCCAATCCCAGTTGAATCTGGCAACCAGTAACTAACTCCATGTTTACCATCACCGTTATAGTCACCAGGCATCAATAACGTTTGGATCCGATCTTTATCAGTACCATTATTGAAAGTAAATCCACCGATCGCCACCATTTCCTCTACAGTCAGATTAGTATCGACACTATCCTTGACGATCGACATTAGCTGAGGAATTTTGGATACAGTTGACGGATCGCTCCACTGTGCTAGCATCGATCGCATTACCATTTGCTGGCGTTGCATTCTGCCTACATCCCCATTAGCATCATGACGATATCGGAGAAAATTCAGCAGTTTGTGTCCGTCAAAATGTTGTTTCCCTGCTTTTAGGTTTACATAAAAATGCTGAGAATCATCCTGATATTTAATGTCCTTGGGTACAGTTACATCCAGTCCATTGAGCGCGTCAATTATTTTTTCTAAACCAAAATTATTTAGCCTAATATATCGATCGATCTGGACTCCATTGAGCGTATTGCTAACTACCTTGGCAGCTTCAGCAATGCCGCCTTCATGGTCGATCGCATTGATTTTCTCGGATTTCCCATTTACCTCTACTTTAGTATCGCGAGGAATACCAAACACAATAACCTTATTAGTGCTAGGATCGAATCGAAGCAACATCATCGTATCCGACAGCCCATCTAGAGTATTTATTTCAGCATCATAACCCGTTTTCTTACGTGCTTTACCATCGCTATTCTTAATGTCTGAAAGATTAGTTTTAATTCCCAGCAATAAAATATTTACTGGCTTGCTAATGATTGGTACTTGTAAAATATTGCGAGAAAAAGATTCATCTTGCCGAAAGGCGGCGGCATCTGTCGCACTCAGTTCTTGTTTGAGCAAGGGTGTATTCGGGAGTAAATTAGCGATTATAGCTCCACCAATTAATGATATTATCCCAATACTGGTTAAACCTAAGTACAATTTTCGCTTGGATGATTGAGATCGGGGTTGTTGTTGCATTATTGTTCGAGCCGATGATGTTGGTTTAATATTTCTCGATTGTCATGACAAGACGAACTCTATGAATGAAGATTGTAAAGAATCGATTTCCAGCCTGGAAGACTGCGCCAACGAATTATCTAACGCTATACTCACTCATCCACTTAGATGTATTCTGTTGTCTGACTACCTGGGGCAATATTAATCGATCGATCGAATGAACGATCCCATTTTCAGCCAGGATATCTGTGGCAATTACTGTCGAATCACCAATTCTGATGCCATCAGCCAGATCGACATACACTGGCGATTTGTCGATTGAGGTGAGTACGATCTCACGTTTGCCGAGCTTGCAGATCTGTAATAAATTATGGTAAGTAAAGTCGCCTGCTACAATATGATTGGCTACAATTTTAGTCAACAATGGAATATCCGCTGTTAGTTGCTGCAATTTCACACTCGATAGTTGTGTAAATGCTCGATCGGTAGGAGCAAATATGGTAAAAGGGCCATTGCTATGTAAAGTGCTAGTGAGACGGACAATTTTAATTGCCGTACAAAACATCTGAAACTCTCTAATATTAAATAAAGTATCAAGAATGCTATTCATCGTGCTATACCAAAATATATGCTGACCAAATCTTCATCGAAAATTATCTTTGGATGAATCTATAATATGTCACTGAACCTGGCTTTGAATAGGTATAATAAATGGTTGAATTGTATATTTATAGCTCCACTGTTAGCTTGACTATATTCACACTGATATATATCGATCGTTTAGAGTGTTTAGATGCTCTAGCTGCTACACTAAAATTTTGAGATTAGGCATCTATGACAGCCTCTTTTGTGCAGCCTCGTTCGCGAAGTGTCAGCTTTGCCCGATCGCTCGTCTGGATCTTATGTGGACTCATCATGCTGCTGGAGATTTCATTTCCAACAGAATATGTGTTTGGGCATTTATACATTGCACCGCTACTACTAGCTAGTTTTCAGCTAGGTAAGACTGGGACATCGCTAGTCACCAGAATAGCGATATTCTTTACTTTGTCAGATTTGATAATTCCGAATATTGCATCCCTTAGAGTGATGAATTTTGAGACATTACCGATTTATACACTGACAAATAGAATTAACGTAGTAGTTGTGTTGTTGCTCACAAGTTGGCTACTGCAACGCAATTTCAAGAATGCAGAAAAAATAGATCGCCAAACTGAGGAAATTGCTCACCATAAATCTGAGTTACTCTTGCAATTAAAACTCGCTCAAATGCGAGAGGATTTTGTACATACATTGACGCACGATCTCAAAACGCCGATCTTGGGTGCGATCGAGACGATTAAATCTTTTCAAGCAGCACAATTTGGCGCAATTTGTTCTTTGCAATCTCAGGTATTAACTGAGATGTCTAAATCACAACAAAGATCGCTTCAGCTAGTGCAAATGCTTCTTGATGTCTATCGTAATGATGCTGAAGGCGTGGTGTTGCAGTTTCAATCGATCGATCTCAAGGCGATTGCCCAAGATGCGATCGATACGATCGCAATTTTGGCACTAGAACGAGAGCTAAAATTAAATCTCAGGTGTCATAAAACGCTAGATCGACAACTTCAAATAACTGCCGATCCGCTGCAATTGAGTCGAGTATTTAGCAACCTACTCAGTAACGCTATCTATCATTCCCCGCGTGGCAGCCAAATAGATGTCACAATTTATAGTAACGATCGTCGTTATATCGTCCAAGTCTCAGATCGCGGACGAGGGATCGATCCAGACGATCTGCCATTCCTATTCAACAGGTTTTATCAGGCTCATCAGCAGGGGCAAGGATCTGGATTGGGATTATATTTATCCCGCCAAATAGTTGAAGCGCATGGGGGTAAAATTTGGGCAGATAATGAGTTGCCTCAAGGTACGAAATTTTGTTTTAACTTGCCAATAGGAATCTAACTAATGTCCGATTTATTGAAGCTATTACTAGTAGAAGATGATGTCCTATTTCGACTCGGATTAGCTACCTGTCTTCAGCGAGAGCCAAGTATCGAACTAGTAGTAGAAGCACCCGATGGCGAAAGTGCGTTAAGTTTAGTCCAAAAACAAATTTTTGATGTAGTCATTCTCGATTTAGGTTTACCTGGATGGGGTGGGATTGAAACTTGTCGTCAGCTTCAGCAACTTTATCCTGAATTACCCGTATTAATTTTAACTTCTCATCCAGATAAGCATCTGGTTTTAAAATTGATGGAATCAGGTGCTAAAGGCTATTGCCTCAAAGGTATCGATCCTGAAAAGTTAGTTTTAGCAATTCGATCGATTGCGATGGGAGCAACTTGGTGGGATGGTAATGTCAGCGATCGGATTTACACGGCAATTCACCCCAGAGAGCAGTCGTCTGGGTTGGCTAATGAGTTTCAATTGACAAAGCGAGAATTAGAAGTTTTAACCTTAATTTCACGAGGTAAAACCAATCAGCAGATTGCCGAAACTCTGTTTATTACTGCTGGCACCGCCCGCGTTCACGTTCATGCTATTTTACAAAAATTAGATGTCAGCGATCGAACTCAAGCGGCAATTATCGCGTTGCAACAAAATTTGATTGCCGAAACCGATCGCTAAAAATCAAATATGTTTATTAGAAACTTGTTTTGACTTTCTGTTGGCGAGATACTGGCGGAAAGATTCTAGATAGATGTAGAAAACTGGCGTGAGATAAAGCGTCAAAATTTGGGAAAAGAACAGACCGCCGACGATCGCAATCCCTAACGGTCGCCGCGCTTCTGAGCCAGAACCAGCCCCAAGTGCGATCGGAATTGTGCCAATTAATGCCGCCATCGTCGTCATCATAATCGGTCGAAACCGCACTAAACAGGCTTCATAAATTGCCTGTTGAGGGAGAATATTCGCGACGTGACGTTGACGTTCGATAGCAAAATCTACCAGCATAATCCCATTTTTCTTAACGATGCCGATTAACAAGATAATGCCGATAAAGGAGTAGAGATTTAGCTCTACTCCAAACACTAGTAAAGTTAATAACGCCCCGAAACCAGCCGAAGGTAAGCCAGAAAGAATCGTAATCGGATGGATAAAATCTTCGTAGAGAATCCCTAGAATTAGATAAATTACCACGATCGAAACTACCAATAGCCCGCCCAGACTAGTAAATGAATCATTGAAGGCTTGAGCGGCTCCCTGAAAGCTAGCCGTAACAGTACTGGGAAGCACCTCAGCGGCAGCTTTGTTGATTAATTGGGTCGCATCACTCAAAGACACTCCAGGGAGAGTATCGAAGGAAATCGTCGCAGAAGGCAGTCCTGATAAGTGATTGACGGTGAGGGGGCCGATGCCCTGTGTAATAGTTGCCACCGAGCTGAGTGGCAGCACCACTCCAGTATTTGACGCTTGTGTAGTAGTCGATGCCTGGGGGTTGGTTGCTGTCTGTGTGGCAGTAGAGGCTGGTCGAGAACTCCGCACATAGAGCGACGACAAAGCACTCGGATCGCGTTGATATTCTGGTTTGAGTTCCATCACGACCGGATATTGATTGTTTGTCCCGTAGATCGTCGAAACCTGACCGGAACCATAAGCATCGCCCAGGGTGCGCTGGATCTGAGCGACGCTGACTCCCAACAGAGCGGCCTTGTCATGGTCAACCGCGACATTGATTTGTGGGGTAGCGAGCTGGAGGTCGCTATCGACACCACGCAAGCCAGGGATGGCTTGAACTCGCTCTAACAGAATCGGCATATATTTCCGCAGTTCGGCGAGATCCAAACTCTGAACCGTAAGCTGGTACTGAGAATTAGTTTGTTGACCGCCAAGGGGAATGGCTGGCGGCGATCTCAAAAATGCTTGAATTCCTGGAACGCCGCGCAGTTTTGGACTTAATGCTTTGATAATCTCTTCGGAATTGAGTTTCCGCTGGTCGCGGGGTTTGAGCCGAATCGTAATCCGTCCACTATTAGCCGAACCATTTGGGCCACCAGATCCAACTGTCGAATTGATTGCCGCAATATTTGGATCTTTTCTGAGAATCCGCACGATCTGCTGCTGGTGTTTGAGCATATTATCAAACGAGATATCCTGAGCGGCTTTGGTGTTGCCCGTAATTTGTCCGGTATCTTCGTAAGGAATCAAACCTTTGGAGACGAGGGTGAATAGATAACCAGTACCGAGCAGAATCATTAGCGAGACAACGATCGTCAGACTGCGATATTTTAATACTGGTCTGAGCGTCCAGGCATAACCACGCTGGAGCAAATCGAAACTCTGTTCGAGGAACCGATAGAGTAAATTTGGTTTGGTTGGTGCGGCGGAAAGAAAGCGACTACAGAGCATCGGCGTGAGGCTCAAAGAGACAAATCCCGATATCAAAATAGCGACTGAGATCGTAATGGCGAATTCATGAAATAGCTTGCCAATTAAGCCACCCATAAACATAATCGGGATAAATACCGCTACTAAAGAAAGCGTCATTGAAAGAATCGTAAAACCGATCTCACGAGAGCCTTTATAAGCTGCCGTCATCGCGTCTTCACCCATTTCCTGGTGACGGGTAATATTTTCTAATACCACGATCGCATCATCGACGACAAATCCAACAGATAGAGTCAGAGCCATCAAGGATAAGTTATCCAGGGAATAGCCCAAAACATACATCGCCGCAAAGGTACCGATAATGGCGACGGGAATTGCCAAGCTGGGAATGATGGTCGCAGTGACGTTACGCAAAAATAGAAAGATGACCAAAACTACCAAACAAATCGATAAAACCAGCGTAAATTTGACATCATCTACCGACGATCGAATCGATAGAGACCTGTCGTAAAAGATCCCCATCTGAATTGATTGTGGTACCTGCGCCCGTAAATTGGGCATCATCGCCTTAATCGCATCCACAATTTGGACGGTATTAGCTCCTGGTTGGGGTTGTACAGCCAGCACGATCGCTTTTTTATTAGTTACTTTATCGTCGCTATAACGGTTGGTAATTTTATTATTCTGGACATCATCTAATACCGTCCCTAAATCCTGAAGTTTAACCGCCGCACCGTTCTTGTAGATGACAGTTAGCGATCGATACCCATCAGCATTACTGAGTTGACCGTTAGCTTGAATCAAATAACTTTTATGGTCGCCAGACAGACTCCCCGTAGGTAAATTAACATTACCTGCTGCGATCGCCGATCGCACATCATCGATCCCAATCCCCTTACTCGCCAAAGCTTTGGGATCGAGTTGCACCCGCACAGCATACTGCTTTTGACCGAAAATCGATACCTGCGCCACGCCAGAAATCGACGAAATCGGCTGGGAAATGGTGACTTCAGCATAATCATCAACAGTAGAAATCGGCGTGGTATCAGAGTAAAGATAGAGATACAAAATCGGCGCGACAGACGGATTAACCTTGCGATAAGTCGGGGGTTTGGGCATCCCCGTCGGCAGTTGTCCAGCCGCCGCAGAGATGGCAGCCTGGACATCTTTGGCGGCTTCATCCACCCGACGGCTAAAGTCAAATTGCAGGGAAATACTGGTGCTACCTGTCGAACTGCTGGAGTTGAAGGAATTGAGTCCCGCGATTTCGGTAAATTGTCGCTCTAACGGTGCCGCAACCGAAGCCGCCATGACTTCGGGGGTGGCACCTGGGAGACTGGCGGAAACCTGGATGAAGGGATATTCGACGCTGGGGAGGGCACTAATCGGGAGTAAGGTGTAGCTCATCGCACCAAACAGGAGGATTGCCAGGGTGACTAGCACTGTCATCACTGGACGACGAATGAAGATTTCTGATAAGTTCATGATTCTTGTTGCTCCCGATTAGTAGTTGAATTTTGAGGGTTGGGTTTCGTCTTAATCTACCCAAACATCAATTAGACTGAAATTTCTCTATCGATATAAGCTTCCAACTCGCTAATGTCATACTGACTCAAACCATTACTGGATAAGTAGGTTTTAAATTTCCCACTTGCTGTCTGAAATGAGATAATCGGTTTTATCTTTTTAATATCCTTCGCACGTTGTCGTTGCTCGGCTTTCGTTAACAAAGGTGTTTGGATACTTTTGAGTGCGCGTTGAAACTCATATTCTGCTTCTACGCGAATTAGTTCGTATTTATCTTGACGCAATATTTCTACCCAATCAGGAGATCTTTGAAGATTGATGGTATAGTCACAAACATACTCAACAGCAGCCCATCGAGTCAGATATCTAGAACTACTTACCATCTGTTCAAGACAATTTTCTAAGTTCTCAACACCTAACCATTGCATCTCATTTAAAAGTTGACGGAGTAAGAATGGAGACGAGTCTCGAAATCGATCGAATGCTTGACTCAATGCATCTTTGCTACTGTAGCTACAAGTTTTACCTAAAGCATAGATTGCCTCACCTCTCATTAAATAGTTATCAGAAAATACTAATTCCTCTAATGTTGTCACGATCGATGATTCTGGATAGTCGGCAATAAATTGATGACAAGCATCGCTACGATTTCCACACAAGATTGCATCTCTCAAAAATAATCCAGTCATGCTAAAAGTTTCGTAGTCATCAGATCTCAACAGATTGCAAATCAAGGCTGAGATGTTCAAAAAGGGTAAGGTATTGACGATCTCTGCAATGTATTCGGTATCCTCAAATCCATCATCTAAATACCGTAATATTCGCAGCTCGATGTCTTCATTATTCATATTAATAATTCAAGAGTTGTCAGAGGAAGCTTTCAGATGCTGGGCAATCGAAAGCCAAGAATGATATCTTGAGGCGATATTCCCCGCTGAATTAATTTTCGATAGTCGATTATCTTATGTTTCACTTGATGATAAAGTTTTGAGTGCTTTTCGATCGGCTACAACTTTCTTGAGCCTTGCTCTTTGTTGGGTTCGATCGATCCACTCAAATACAATATCATTACCTTGATCGGGAGTTGGTGTTATGTGTGGTTGTCCAGCAGTGAAACGAAAAGGAATGACTTTAGGGAAAGCTACACAGCCACCATCAAAGTTATTGTATTTGCAGTCAGAACAGCTAGGTTTATGTTGTTCGTTCATAATTAAAAACAGCTATTTGCTGAGGATCGAGAATAATTACTAGAGTTTGAATACCTCTGATTTCGATGGCATCATAGCCGTCGAGGATTAGAATCTTGGCGGAAAAGCCAGCGTCATTTTCATCGGGAGGAATCTCGTATTGTGCTAAAAATTCGTAGAAATCAGTACCATTTCGGAAAATTTTAGGTTTTTTAGATCTGACTCTGGCAGACAATACTACTGGGTCTTGACTATCTTTGGCATAGTCGATAGCAGTTATCTTATCTGGAGTCATATAGAAGCCATCACCATAACTATTTTCGCTATTGAAGCTCCACATCGCTCCTATCGTCATAATGCCATCTGCATTCTCTGCACTGGTACCGTGATAGAAATCTTGTCCTCGATAGTAGCTATCTATAGTATATTCCTCCGCTTCAGCTTTTGACATCAGTGGTTTCCAATTCACCTAACTTCCTCAATCCAACCATTTTATTTTTTCATATATTTGCTCCCAAGGATGTAAATATTTGAATGTAGATAAGTTCGATCGAGTTATGATAACTTTCGTCGTAATTTAACTTGAGTAAGTTGTTTGCGCCATGACTCCATGTAGATGTAGAAAACTGGAGTTAGATACAGTGTTAATACTTGCGAAAACACCAAACCCCCAACTACTGCAATCCCCAACGGACGACGAGATTCGGAACCTGCACCAACGCCTAATGCGATCGGGAGTGTGCCCACCAAAGCTGCCATTGTGGTCATCATAATCGGGCGAAACCGCACGAGACAAGCTTGATAAATAGCGGCGGCTGGTTGAAGTTTTTCGCTCTGTTGAGCTTCAATCGCAAAATCCACCATCATAATCCCGTTTTTCTTGACAATACCGACTAGCAGAATGATGCCAATGAAGGAATAAACATTCAGTTCGACATTGAATATTAGCAATGTTAACAATGCTCCAAATCCAGCAGAAGGTAGCCCAGATAAAATCGTGATTGGGTGCAAAAAGTCCTCGTAAAGAATGCCGAGAATTAGATAAATTACTAGGATGGCAATTAATAGTAATAATCCCAAACTAGGCAGAGAACTTTGGAAGACTTCACTCGCGCCTTGCTGACTAGTAGTGATACTCAGGGGGATATTTGCTTTGACGATCGGATCGATCGATTCATTGGCAGTTCCTAAAGATATCCCTGGAGCTAAATTAAAGGAAATTGTGGCGGCATTAGAACGCCCGACATGATTGATTGTTAGTGGTGCTGTACCTTGAGAAAGTTTGGCAAATGTACTTAGCGGCACAGCCTGTCCGGTGCTGGATTTAATATACAGAGAGAGCAATGAATTGAGATCTTGTTGATACTGGGGCATCAATTCCAGAATTACTTGGTACTGATTACTAGCACCATATACAGTGGAAACTTGGTAAGAACCGTAGGCATTGCGAAGGGTATTTTCGATTTGCTGGGCGGTGATATTGTATGCTGATGCTCGATCGCGATCGATCTCAATTTTCACCTGGGATGTGACTGCCAAATCGCTGTTGACATCTTGAATTTGTGTCAGTGCTTTGAGTTTATCAACGAGTTGAGGGACGTATTTTTCGAGGGTGGTTGCGTCAGAACTTTGGAGGGATAATTGATAGAGTCCGGTGGTTTGCTGTGCGCCGACAGGAATTGCCGGAGGATTTTGTAAGAATACTTGAATCCCTGGAATAGCAGCTAGTTGGGGGCGGAGGCTTTGAATAATTTCATCAGCACCGACAGGGCGTTCGTTGCGAGGCTTTAACCGGATAAATAAGCTACCAGAATTACTAGGTGCGATCGAGCCACTACTCGCGCCGATATTCGAGTTGACGGCTTCGACGTTGGGATTCTGACGAATTACGTCAACCACCTGCTGCTGATGGCGGCTGAGTTCGTTAAATGAGGCATCTTGAGCAGCTTGGGTAACGCCGATGATTTGGCTGGTGTCTTCGCTGGGGATGAAACCTTTGGGTACGAGGGTAAACAGTCCGATCGTGACTAGCAATAATACGCCCGAAAGAATCATCGTAGTGAGATGATATTTCATCACTTTTTTTAGACTCCAATCGTATCCAGCCAGCCATTTATCGAATACCGCTTCAGAT